>CAYXJM010000345.1:0-3412 GCA_964465455.1 uncultured Klebsiella sp. | reverse complement strand
CGCGCCCTACATCGCCATGGCGGCGGCGCGCGCCTGCATGATTTCCTGCAAATGGTTGACCGGATCGCCGGCCGTGATGCCGCCGTCGACCGGCAGCACGACGCCGGTGAGCTGCGCCGAGCGGTCGCTCGCGAGGAACAGCGCGGCCTGCGCCACGTCCTCGGGCTTGCCGCGGCGCTTGAGCGGCTGGTTCGACAGCCAGACCGGGTCCAGCGCCTGCTGCACGCGCGCGGCCACTTCCGGGCTGCTGCCCGCCACGTTGAAGGCGCTCAGTTCCGTGACGATGTGGCCCGGCAGCAGGCAGTTCACGCGGATGCCGTATTCGGCGAGGTCGATCGCGATCGACTTGCTGAAGTGCACGACGCCGGCCTTCGAGGCGCGGTAGGTCAGCATGGCAAAGCCGGCGATCTGCGCCGCGATCGAGGCGTTGTTGATGATCGAGCCGCCGCCGTGCCGGGCCATGTGGCGCGCCGCGCGCTGGCTGCCGAGCATCACGCCGAGCAGGTTGACGCCCATCACGCGATGGAAATCCGCCAGCTCGTCGTCGAGGAAGCGCGGGAACGGCGCGCAGGAGATGCCGGCATTGTTGAACATCACGTGCAGGCCGCCGCAACGCTGCACGGCGAAGTCGACCAGCGCCTGCACCTCGTCGGCGTTCGCGACGTCGGTGCGCTTGAACAGCGCCCGGCCGCCGAGCGAGGCCGCGAGTGCCTCCCCGCGCGCCTCGTCGAGGTCCGCGATCACGACCTGCGCGCCCTCGCGCACGAAGAGCTCCACCGTGGCGCGGCCGATGCCGCTCGCGCCGCCGGTGACGACGGCGACTTTCCCCGCCAGTTCCTGTCCCATCCAATCCTCCTGTCCGGGTGTCGATGAAACCGCGCGTCGGCGCGGCGGGCTCATTTGCGCCGCGCGAACGTCAACGGCAGGCGCTCGATCGAGTGCGTGGCCACCGTGGGCAGGTACGTGATCTCCTCGGCCGGGATCGCGAGCCTGATGTTCTCGACGCGCTTGGCGAGCTCGCGCGCCGCGACCTTGATCTCCATGCGCGCGAGCGAGGACCCGATGCAGCGGTGGATGCCCACCCCGAAGGCGACGTGCGTGCCGATGTTGCCGCGATTGAGGTCGAAGGTGCGCGGGCAGGCGAACTGCTTCTCGTCGTCGTTGCCCGAGGCGTACAGCACCAGCATGTGCGCCCCTTTCGGCAGCTTCTGGCCGCCCAGCACCGTTTCGCGCGTGGTCATCTTGGCGAGCCCGCGCACCGGCGGCTCGATGCGCAGCAACTCCTCGACGAAGCGCGTCATGAAACGGTCGTCGTCGACGTTCTCCTGCAGCTGCTTCGCCAGCTCCGGCTGCGTCGCCAGCACGTAGAGCAGGTTGCCGATCGCCGTTGCCGTGGTGTCGTTGCCGGCGATGATCAGCGCGCGCACCAGCGACACCGCTTCGGCGAAAGTCAGCTTGCCGCCGTCGGCGGTGCGCGCGTGCACGAGGTCGGAGATCATGTCCTCGCGCGGCGTGGCTTCGCGATCGCGCATCTCGGCGATGATGAAGTTCTGCAGCTCGCAGATCTGCCGGGCGTTCGCGATCATCTGCTCGCGGTCCTGCATGCGCCCGATCTGCGCCGTGACCGCGCCCGACCAGCGCTGGATCTTTTCGGCGTTGTACTGGCTGAGCCCCATCTGCTCGCAGATCACGGCGATGGTCAGCGGCACCGCGAACTCGTTCACGCCGTCGACCACCTCGCCCCGGTCGGCCTTGTCGGCCACCTTCTCGACCAGATCGACGATGATGCGCGTGATGCCAGGCTCCAGCGTCTTCACGCGATGCGCCGAGAAGGCGCCGTCCATCAGCTTGCGGATGCGGGTGTGCTCGGGCGGATCGCTCTTGATGACGTCGGGGAAGAAGCCGCCGCCCTCGCGCTCGAGGATCTGCCTGAACTCCTCGAAGAAGCCGCTCGCGTACTGCGCTTCGTAGCCGTGCTTGTCGGAGAAGGTTTCCGGGTCGCGCAGCAGCGCGACGATGTCCTCGTAGCGCGACACCAGCCACATGCCGAGCTTCTTGTCGTAGTGCACCGGATCGCCCGTGCGCAGCGCACCGTAGAAGGCGTTGGGGTGCGCGCTGATCTGCGGATCGAGCAGGGAGACCTCCTCGAGATTCATGCCGGCGTTGCCGCTCACGGGGCAGCCGCCGCCCTTTTGCGCGTCGGTATCCGGTGTGTTCATGTCGTGGTCTCCCGTAGTCGTGAACCCGGCACTCATTGCAGGGTGTTGAGGGTGGCGCGGGTCAGGCAGTCGGCGGGCGTCTGCGCCGCGGCGCCCTGCACGGTGGCCCGGTATTCACGTGGCCCCTTGCTGAACACCCGCTTGAACATGCGGCTGAAATGCGCCGGGCTCTTGAAGCCCGTGCGGAACGCGATCTCCGCCATGGAAACGTCGCAGGCCTCGGGCGAAGCGAGCCAGCGGCTCGCCACCTTGAGCCGCTCGTCCCAGACGAGCGCCGAGAACGAGGTGCCGTTCTGCTTCAGCAGGTACGACAGGTAGCGCGGGGATATGCCGCACGCCGAGGCCACCATGGTGGTGCTGAGCTTCGGGTCGGAGAGGTGGATCTCGACGAACCTGAGCACGTCCTGCAGCCGCTTGTCCGACAGGCTCCTGCGCGCCGGTGCGCCGTAGCTGCAGTCCTTGACCGCATCGGCCAGCACCGCCAGCGCGCTGTCGACCAGCAGCTGCTCGACGTGCGCGGAAAGCTCGTCGGCGTCGTCGAAGACCTCGTTCAGCATGCGCTCGGCGATGCGGAACTCCCGCGCGCCGCCCGGCAGGGCGAGCCCGGCGCCGACGTCCTGCGCCACGAAACTGCGGAACACGTGCGTCGGCACCACGACGTGGAGCACCTCGTGCACCGACTCCTCGTCGGTCAGGCACTCCATGGCGAATGGCGCCATGGATTTGGTGATCGCGATATCGCCCGCCCTGGCAACGAAGCTGCTCCCCTGGCGCGTGACGGCCAGGCTCCCGCGCTTGACGAACCACAGCACGGTGACGTCGGTGGCGTCCTCGCGGATGTGGGACCAGGAGCGGCGGAAGAACAGGCGCGTGCGCGAGCGCAGGCGGATGATCGAGCAGGACCCCACGCCCTTGCGCTCGGCGCGCACATCGATGACCGACCCGGCCTCGATCGAGTAGTCACCGAGGTAGTATTCCTGGTTCCGTTCGCCGCGGAAGGCCTTCTGGCATTCCTTGTAGTTGCGATTGTCGAACGCAAACAATTGTTCGGTCACCTTCGTCTCTCCGCGTCGTGGGGCCTGGCGATGCTCCTGTCTCGGCGTATCGGGTACTCTAGCGTCCCGGCTGGCGCCCCCTCTCTTCACCTGGTGAAATTCCTTCTACATTTGGCGCATTTCCGGCGCCGCCCGCAA
>CAYXJM010000344.1:0-3421 GCA_964465455.1 uncultured Klebsiella sp. | reverse complement strand
TGTCTGGTAGGTGTGGATTCGGTGTGCAAAACGTTACCTTTCCCTTGTTGTTTGCCATCACGGCGGTCGCCTCCCTGGGTACTCCGGGCTCCGACCTCGCGCTACTCCCCGTCCCCGCCGTCCGCCACGCACTGGCGGGACTCGCCTGGAGCCGTTGACCACCCTCTTATTTTTCGTTGGGATCGCAACCAAATCAACCTTCATCGAGTGGTACTATTTGGCCGCGACAGGCGCATTTCTGCGTTCCTTTTTAACAGCTAATTATCGGATTTCAATGAAAAAAATTCGCAGCCGCGCGAGCCGGGGGGCGCTCTGGCGCGACGTGGCCCGGGCCGGCGCGGCGGACGCCCTGTATACTGCGCGGCCAGTTCAGGCGGGCAGGGACCCGGAGGCGACAGCAGCACATGTCCACGCATCCCCCGATCACCGTGCACGGGGCAGATTCCGCCCGTAGCAGGCGAGACTTCCTCCGCCTGCCGCACCGCCTGTACGCCGACGACCCGAACTGGGTCGCACCGCTCGAGGTGGAGTTGCGCGAGCGGCTGTGGGGGGGCAACCCGTTCCTGCAGCACGCGAGCGCACAGGCGTGGGTGGCCTACGCCGAGGGGCGGCCCGTGGGGCGCATCAGCGCCCAGTTCGACCGCCTGCAGCAGGAATACCACGACGACATGTGCGGATCGTTCGGCCTGATCGAGGCCGAGGACGACCCCGCGGTGGCCGCGGCGTTGCTGGACACGGCGGTCGCCTGGCTGCGGGGCCACGGCGCGCGCCGCATCCGCGGACCGCTGAACCTGTCGGTCAACGAGGAGTGCGGGCTGCTGGTCGAAGGCTTCGATACGAGGCCCTCGATCATGATGGGCCACGCGCGCCCCTACTACGACGCCCTGCTGCGCGGCTGCGGGCTGGAGCGCGCGCGTGACCTGCTGGCCTACCGCGTCGCACCCGATTTCGAGGCGCCGCGGGTCATGCGCCGGCTCGCGCAATCCATTGCCGCCCAGGTGCGCGTGCGCCCGCTGATCCGCCGCGACAAGGCACGCGAGCTCGAGACCCTGCGCGACATCTTCAACGACGCCTGGTCGCAGAACTACGGCTTCGTGCCGTTCACGGTGGAGGAATTCAACGACGTCGGCAAGCTGATGACGCTGCTCCTGCCCGACGATTACGTGCAGATCGCCGAGGTCGACGGCGAGCCGGCCGCCTTCATCGTGGCGATGCCCAACATCCACGAGGTGACCGCGAAGCTCCGCGGGCGCCTGCTGCCGCTCGGCTGGCTGCGCCTGCTGTGGGGGCTCAAGGTGCGTCACCCGCAGAGCGCGAGGGTGCCGCTGATGGGGGTGCGGCGCAAGTACCAGCAGTCCCGGCTCGGTCCGGCGCTCGCCTTCATGGTGATCGACGCGGTGCGCAAGGGATTGTGCGCCCGCGGCGTGCGCGAAGTCGAGCTGTCCTGGATCCTCGAGGACAACTCCGGCATGCGCAGCATCATCGAGGCCATCGGCGGCGAGCTGTACAAGCGCTACCGCCTCTACGAGAAGGCGATCCAGCCATGAACGCGACAGGAAGTGACCGGCGGTTCGCGGCGGTGGTGCTCTCGGGCGATCGCTCGGGCAGCGACCCGCTGGTGCTGGCGTCGGGACGCGGCTGCAAGGCGCTGGTCGATATCGACGGCACGCCGATGATCCTGCGCGTGCTGGAGGCGCTCGGGCAGTCGGCAACGGTGGAATCGATCACGATCTGCGGTCCGTCGCGGGAGAGCATCGCGACCGAGGAGCGCCTGCAGCGCATGATCGCGGAGAATCGCATCGCGTGGCAGCCGCCGCAGGCGACCCCGAGCACCAGTGCCTGGCAGGCGCTGGCCGCGACGCCGTCGCAGACGCCGGTGCTGCTCACCACGGCGGACCACCCGCTGCTGCGTGCGGAGATCGTCGAGCACTTCTGCCGCGAGGCGCTCGCCACGGGCGCCGACGCAGTGGTCGGGCTCGCGCCCTACGCCCTGGTGCGCGAGCTCTTCCCCGGCATGCGCAAGACGGTGTTGCGTTTCCGCGACGACGAGTATTGCGGCTGCAACCTGTTCGCGTTCCTGACCCCGGCGGGGCGGCAGATGGCCGAGCGCTGGCGCGCGGTCGAGGCCGAGCGTAAGTCGCCGCTGAAGGTGATGAAGATGCTCGGATGGCTCTCGGTGCTGCGCTACCGCTTCGGCTGGCTGTCGCTCGCGGGCGCCGAGCGCGCGCTGTCCCGGCGCATGGGGCTGCGGCTCGCCGTGGTGAGGATGCCCTTCGGCGACGCGGCGGTCGACGTGGACTCGCCGTCGGATCACGAACTGGTGCAGGAGCGGCTGCGCGCCCGGCGCCGCGCCGCGGGCTGAGCGCCGCGCTCAGCGCGAGGCGGTGTCGCGAACCGGGAAGTTCGCGATCTCGCGGCTCGTGAAGGCGCGCGTCGCGGCGTCGTAACGTCGCGCGCGGACCCGCACTCGCCACCCGCCGCCGTCGCGGAGTACGTCGTAGAGGTTGTATTCGGCGGGGTAGTTCGACACCACGCCGGCCGCGGACGCCGACGGGATGCCGAACACCGGGATATCGCTGCCCGGGATGCGGATCACGCTCTGCAGCGCGCGGTGGCGGTGGCCGTGCAGGACCATGTCGACCGGATGGCGCGCCAGCAGCGCGCAGAGCGCGGGCGCATCGACGAGGCGCTTGCGCCATTTCTCTTCCCCCGGCACCGGGGGATGGTGGAGCAGCAGCACGCGCAACAGCCCGCTGCCCCGCAGCCGCTCGAGGATGTCCGCCAGACGCTCGAGCTGCCCCTTCCCGAGCCGGCCGGTGGCCATGAGCGGGGGCGAGGGCACCGCGCTGTCGAGGCCGATGAAGGCCAGCGGGCCGCGCACCCGCAGCAGCGGGAACAGCTGCTCCGGCCCCGCGGACGCGCTGCCGCCGTCCGAGCTCATGAAGCCGCTCCACAGGCCGAGCGACTCCGCCCACGGCGTGTGCACGTAGCGGTCGTGATTGCCGGGCACCACGGTTACCGACTCGGCCGTGCCCAGCGCGCGCAGCCACGCGTGCGCCTCGCGGAATTCCTCCGGCAGCGCGATGTGGGTGAGATCCCCGGTGACCACGGTGTGCGCGGGCGCGATCGCGTGCAGGTCGGCGCCGAGCGCCGCGAGCATTTCCGGGCGGTGCTCGTGGCGGCGGCGCCGGCGCCACGACAGGTAGCCGAGCACACGCTTGCTGGCGAGCTGGCGCCAGCGCACGCCGGACAGGTCCGAGAGGTGCGGGTCGGAGATCTGCGCGAAGCGGAACGCTGGTGCGTCCGCGTCCGCGTCGTTCACGCGCCGGCCCGCAGCGTGGCGAAGGCGCGGATCATGCGGTCGATCTGCTCCTCGCCGTGGGCGGCGCTCACGCTGCAGCGCAGCAGGCTGAACGCCGAC
>CAYXJM010000343.1:0-3437 GCA_964465455.1 uncultured Klebsiella sp. | reverse complement strand
AGGCGTGCTGGCCTTCCTTGTCGATGGCGTAGTCGGCGGCCAGCGCCGGTCCGGCACAAAGGGCGGAGCCCAGGGCAAGGGAGGCAACGGTTTTCCTGAACGTCATGGTTCACTCCTCGTGGTTGCGTGGTTGCGCGGTTGCGCGTGTTGCGTGCCGCCCAGCATCCGGCGCAGGGTGGCATCGCGGTCTGTGAAATGGTGCGTCAGGGCGGCGAGCGCGTGCACGCCGGCCAGTGCAGCGCCATCGCGGCGGGCCCCCAGCGAGCGGGTGAATTGCGCCACCGCATCGCGCCGGCCTCCCGTCTCAGCTGAACGCGTGCGCCTGGCCCGGCCGCGCGTCGTCGACCAGCACCTCGCCCGGCTGCAACCGCGGCTTGCGCGGCCAGTTGCCGGGCGCCGCGCGTCCCACGGCGATGATCATCACCGGCAGGTAGCGCGCGTCGATCCGGAACTCGCGCCGCAGCGCCTCCGGGTCGAAGCCGATCATCGGGCCGCTGGCGAGGCCGCGCTCCGTGGCCGCGAGCATCAGCGCCATCGCGGCCATGCTGGCCGAGCGGATCGCCTCGTCGCGCGCGAAGCCCGGCTTGCCTTCGTAGGCACCCTGCCCCTTCGCCGCGAAGCCGGCCGCACCGGCCGCATCGAGCAGCCCCGCCTCGCGCGAGCGCTCGGCGATCAGCGGCAGGCGCTCGGCGCCGCGCGTATCGCCCAGCACCACGAAGGTGGCCGCGGCATCGCGCACTTTCTGCTGCCCGTAGGCCACCTGCTGCAGCGCCGCGCGCGCGGCCGGTTCGCGCACCACGAGGAAGCGCGCGTGCTGGATGTTGAAGGCCGAGGGCGCCTCCATCGCGGCCGCGACCAGCGCCTCGACTTCCCCGGGCGTCAGCTCGTGGGCCGTATCGAACTTGTTGGCGGAAATGCGCGCCGCCAGCGCCTGTTGTACGTTCATGCCTGTCTCTCTCCTTGCCCAATGTCCGTCATTGCGCCAGCGTGCCGGCGCGGTAATCCGCGATGGCCTGGCGGATTTCTTCCTCGGTGTTCATCACGAAGGGGCCGTAGTGCGCGATCGGTTCGCCGAGCGGCCGGCCGGCCAACACCAGCAGGCGCGCGCCGGCGGTACCCGCGCGCAACGCGAGTGCTTCACCCGCACCGAAGATCGCCGTCTGTCCGGCCTGCACCGGCTGTTCGCCGGCGAGCGCGCCGTCGATCACGTAGACCAGCGCCGACTCATCCGCCGGCACCGGCAGCGTCGTGGCGCCGCCCGCGGGCAGCGCGAGCTCCAGCACCCGCGCGCCGGCCGCGAGGCGATCGAGCGGGCTTGCCACCTCCTCGCCCGCGAGTGCCCAGCGCCCGCCGAAGACCTTGGCACGCACGCCGCCCGGCAACTCGCGCTGCGGCAGCGCGGCGGCATCGGCCTGCGCGTACTCGGGCGCCTTCATCTTCTGCGCCGCCGGCAGGTTCACCCACAGCTGGAAGCCGTGCAGGCGGCCTTCCTGCGCGAGCGGCATTTCCGAGTGGATCACGCCGCGGCCCGTCGACATCCACTGCGCGCCGCCGTCGCGCAGCGCCTCCTGGTGCCCGAGCTGGTCGCGGTGCTCGAAACCGCCCTCGAACATCAGCGTGAAGGTCTCGATGCCGCGGTGCGGGTGCGGCGGGAAGCCGCCGACGTAGTCGGCCGCCTCGTCGGCACGGATCTCGTCGATCATCAGGAAGGGATCGAGGTCGTGCCGGTGCACCCCGAGGGTGCGGCGGATCTTCACACCGTCGCCGTCCGAGGTCGGGCGGCTGTCCAGGATTTTCTCGATGCGGCGCGTGTTCATGTCGGTTCCTCCGTGTCGCCTGATGGCTTGACAGCAGAATACATTCATTGGATAAATTAAAAACTGCGCAATATCGCTTTAAACAATCGAAACTATCGATGATCACTGCAACACTCGAGCAATGGCGCCTGCTGGCAGCCGTGGTGGACCACGGTGGCTTCGCCCAGGCGGCCGAACAGCTGCAGAAGAGCCAGTCCACCGTGAGCCACGGCGTGAAGCAGCTGCAGGAGGCGCTGGGCCTGCCGCTGCTGACGCTGGCCGGGCGCAAGGCCGTGCTCACGCCGGCCGGCGAGACCCTGCTGCGGCGCGCGCGCTACCTGCTGGAGGAAGCCGCCGCGCTGCAGCACCTGGCGGACACGCTGGCACGCGGCTGGGCGCCGCGCGTGACGCTGTCGGTCGATGCGATCTTCCCGCAGGAGGCGCTGTTCGAGGCACTGGCAAGCTTCGGCGAGGAGAGCCCCGACACCCGCGTCGAGGTGCAGGAGGCCGTGCTCTCCGGCGGCACCGAGGCGTTGCTGCAGAAGCAGGCCGACCTGGTGATCACCGGCCACGTGCCGCCGGGCTTTCTCGGCGAGCCGCTGCTGCGGCTCGGTTTCGTCGCGGTGGCCCACCCCGACCACCCGCTGCACCGGCTCGGTCGCCCGCTGGACCTGGAGGACCTGCGACCGCACCAGCAGGTGGTGATCCGCGACTCGGGGCTGCGCCTGCGCGCGGACTCCGGCTGGCTGGGCGCCGAGCGCCGCCTCACGGTCTCGCACCCCGCCACCTCGATCCAGGCGCTCGCCCGCGGGCTCGGCTTCGCGTGGCTGCCGCGCGAAAAGATCCGCGCCGAGCTCGCCAGCGGACAACTCCGGCCGCTCGCGCTCGCCGAGGGCGCCACGCGCTGGGCCGAGCTCTACCTGGTGGCAACCGAACGCGAGCCGGGGCCGGCGGTGCGGCGCCTCGCCGAACTGCTGCGCGAGGCGGCAGCCCGCTGCCGCGTGCGCGCGGGCGGCGGAGTCGACTGAGCTGCCCTGCTTTGCGGTGGGGACAGCTCGCGCTATCGTGCGCAGCGGCATGCGGCGGGGTGGCATCGGATCATGATCGACGCGGTTCTCCTGGTCGGCGGCTTCGTCGTGCTGGTACTGGGCGCGGAACTGCTGATACGCGGATCCTCGCGCCTTGCGGCCGCGGCGGGCATGCCGTCGCTGATCATCGGCCTCACCGTCGTCGCCTTCGGCACCAGCGCGCCGGAGCTGGCCGTCAGCGTCGGCTCGACCTTCGGCGGCTCGCCCGACATCGCGCTGGGCAACGTCGTCGGCAGCAACATCTTCAACGTGCTGCTGATCCTCGGCGTATCGGCGCTGATCGCACCGCTCGCGGTGTCGGTGCAGCTGGTGCGCTTCGACGTGCCGGCGCTGATCGGCATTTCGCTGCTGGTGTGGCTGATGGCGCTGGACCTCGTGATCGGTCGCCTCGAAGGCGCAGTGCTCGGCCTGATGCTCGCCCTCTACATCGACGTCCAGATCCGCGTGGGCCGGCGCGCCAACGGCCGCGAGGTGCCCGCCGCGCCGGCAGCGAGCGGCGCCGGCGCGTTCGTGGCCAACGCGCTGCTGATCGTCGCGGGGCTTGTGCTGCTGG
>CAYXJM010000342.1:0-3438 GCA_964465455.1 uncultured Klebsiella sp. | reverse complement strand
TGCCGAGCTTCTCCGGGCCCTTGGCGGCGTAGGCGAGCGGCCCGTGCCCGCCGGCGGCGACCACCACGAACTGGCGGCCGGTGCCGGACACGCGATAGGTCATCGGCGTGGCCTGCGCCGGGGCCGGCAGCGCATGCCGCCAGAGTTCCTCGCCCGTGGCGCTGTCGAAAGCGCGGAAGTAGCCGTCGAGCGTCGCGCCGATGAACACCAGCCCGCTGGCCGTCTGGATCGAGCCGCCGGTATTCGGCCCGCCCCACTCGAAGAAGCGTCCCACGCCGAGCGGCGCCAGGTTGTTCAGGTTGCCGAGCGGACGCTCCCACAACACCTCGCCGCTGTCGAGGTCGATCGCGGTGAGCAACCCCCAGGGCGGCGGCACGCACGGCGTGCCCCACGGCGAGAGATAGGCGCCGCGAATCACGATATAGGGCGTCCCCTCCTGCGGGTTGGCGCCGACCTGGTCGTTGCCGCCGAGAGCCGCGGCCTCCGCGCGCGGACGCAGCTGCACGGTGTAGGGCACGCGCATCGAGTTGACGATCATCACGTTGGTGGCCGGGTTCACCGAGGCAGAGCCCCAGTTCATGCCGCCGCCGAGCCCGGGGTAGGCCAGCGTGGGTTCGAAGCCAGGCGGCGTGAAGATGCCCTCGTACTTCAACTTGCGGAACTGCTCGCGGCAGGCCTTGCGGTCGATCGGCGTCAGGCCCCAGATCTCGTCCTCCGTGAGACCGTGCGGGTGCAGCGGGCGCGGGAGCGTCGGGAAGGGTTGCGTCGCCGCGGTGTGCTCGCCCGGGATCGAGGACTGCGGCACCGGACGCTCCTCGACCGGGAACAGCGGCTTGCCGTTCTCGCGGTCGAGCAGGAACACGTGCCCCGTCTTGGTGGTGGTGATCAGGCCGGGCTTGCCGCCGCGCTGCTCGAACAGCACCGGCTGCGCCGCGATGTCGTAGTCCCAGACGTCGTGGTGCACGGTCTGGAAGCGCCACAGCGGATCGCCGGTGGTCGCGTCCAGCGCCACCACCGAGGTGCCGTAGTAGTCGCGCCCGCCGCGCTCCGCGCCGCCGTAGTGATCGGGCTGCGGGTTGCCGGTAGGCAGGTAGACGATGCCGCGCTCGGGATCGGCCGACATCGTGCCCCAGACGTTGGGCGTGCCGCGCGTGAAGATGGCGCCGGCCGCGGCGGCCTCCGCGGTCACCGGCGCCACGCCCGGCGGCACCGGGTCGAAGGCCCACACCAGCTTGCCGCTCTTCACGTCGAAGGCGCGCACCACGCCGGGCGGCGCGTCGACGCGCTGCCCGTCCTGCACGAAGGCGCCGGTGATCACCAGGTCGTCGATGACCAGCGGCGCCGAGGTCACGTAGTACTCGCCGGTGCGCACATCGCCCAGGTTGTCGCGCAGGTTCACGGCGCCGTTCGCGCCGAAGTCCTCGCACACCGCCCCGCTCGCCGCGTCGAGCGCGATCAGCCGTGCATCCAGCGTGGCGCTGAGGATGCGCCGCGCGCACCTGCCCTCGCCCTCGCCTTCCCAGTACGCCACACCGCGGCAGGTCGGCGTGTAGACGCCCGTGAGGTCGACCTTCGGATCGTGCACCCAGCGCTCGGCGCCGGTCTCGGCATCCAGCGCGATCACGCGGTTGTACGGCGTGCACAGGTACAGCGTGTCACCGACCGCGAGCGGCGTGGCCTGGAAGGCCGTGGGTCCATGCGTGGCGGTGCCGCTGGAGACGTCGCCGGTGTGATAGGTCCACGCGACCTCCAGCTCATCGACGTTCTGCGGCGTGATCTGCGTCAGCGGCGAGAACCGTTGCCCGCCGGCATCGCCGCCGAAGGCGCGCCACCCGGCGACCGGGCCGCCGGTGTCGAGGGACGAATCGCCTGGACCGCACGCTGCCAGCAGCGCCGCCAGCAGCAGTGGCGCGCGGGGCGCGGAATTTCGCGGGAATCGGGCTTTCTGGCTCATGAGGACGGTGTCCGGGGTGCGGCTCGCGGCGGGCTCGGAGCGAGGATGTTACAAATAATAGATTTGTCCTACAATGTTTTTTCCCTTCGCAAGGACACCCGCATGAGCAAGACCAACGTGGGATTCATCGGCCTCGGCAACATCGGTGCGCCGATGGCGCGGAACCTGATCGGCGATGCCTTCGACGCCTGGATGTACGACGTGTCGGAGAAGGCGCTGGCCGAACTGGTGGCGCTCGGCGCACGCGCCGCGACGCCCGCGGAGATCGCGCGCAACTGCCCCCTGATCGGCATCTGCGTGCGCGACGACAAGGACGTGGATTCGCTGCTCTACGGTGACGAGGGCATGCTCGCGCACGTCGGCGCGGACACCGTCATCGCGATCCACAGCACTGTCACGCAGGCCGGGCTGGCGCGCTGGGCGCGGGACGCCGCGGCACGCGGCGTGCACGTGATCGACGCGCCGATCACGCGTGGCAACGGCGGCAGGGAGCCGCGTTTCGTCTGTTTCCTGGTCGGCGGCGACCCGGCCATCGTCGAGCGCGTCCGCCCGCTGCTCGATCCCTCGGCCGAGAACATCATCCACGCCGGGCCGCTCGGCGCCGGCATGGCGCTGAAGCTCTGCAACAACCTGATCACGAACATCGAGTACCTCGCGGTGAGCGAAGCCTGGGCGCTCGCGGAGCGTTGCGGACTGAAGATCGAGGTGCTGCGCGAGCTCGGCCGCGCCAACAACGTGATCAACGACCGCATGTACCAGTTCCTCAGCGGGCGCAACACGGTCGCGGCGCTCGGCGACGAGGCGCTGATGAACCAGCACTTCGGCACCTTCGGCAAGCTCGCGGAGAAGGACCTCGACGCGGCGCTCGAAAGCGCGCGCGACCACGGCATCGAGCTGCCCGGCACGCGCTACACGCGCGGCGTGATCGATGCGGTGTACACGAACAAGCCTTACTGAGCACGGGGCCTGCGCATGCACTCGAACCTGAACGACCGCGTCTACATCGTCACCGGCGGCTCGCGCGGCTTCGGCCTCGCGATCGCCGCAGCCCTGGTGCAGCACGGCGCGCGCGTCGCCCTGGTGAGCCGCGACGCCGCCGCGCTCGCGGCGGCCGTCGCGGGCCTCGGCGCCGACAGGGCCTTCGCGGTGTGCATGGACGTCAACGACCGCGCCGACATCGCCCGCGCGTTCGCGCAGATCAAGGCGCATTTCGGCCGCCTCGACGGCATCGTCAACAACGCGGGCCTCGCGCGGCCCGGCGCGGTCGAGAACCTCGACGCCGCCGAGGTACAGGCGCAGGTGGGCACCAACCTGCTCGGCACCGTGTATTGCTGCCAGGCGGCGATCCCGCTGCTGCGTGGTGGCGACAACCCGCGCATCGTGAACATCTCCTCGGCCAGCGCGTACCACTTCGACGAGATGGCGCACCTGTCGATCTACGCGGCGACCAAGGCCGCGGTGGAACGCTTCTCGCGCGACCTGCG
>CAYXJM010000341.1:0-3446 GCA_964465455.1 uncultured Klebsiella sp. | reverse complement strand
CGCGCTGGGCCTGGGGCCTGCTGCGCGACAGCGGCTACATCCTGCTCGACGCCGCCGCCGACGACGATACCCGGGCCGCGGTCACGCGCGCCGTCGAGGCGGACGCCGACAACCGCGTCGCCGACCTGCACGTCTGGCAGCTGGGGCCGGGCCATTACGCCGCCAGCCTGTCGGTGCTGACGCACCGGCCGCGGCCGCCCGCGCACTACAAGGCGCTGCTGCACGACATCCCGCGGCTGGCGCACGTGGTCGTGGAAGTGAACCGCTGCTGCGACGAACCGTAGGTCCGGCTCCAGCCGGACAGACCCCGTGGGTCCGAATTCATTCGGACAATCGTCCGGCTGGAGCCGGGCCTACGGCGTGACGATCGGGAACGCCGCGTCGGGCTTGTCGAACAGCGAGAAAAAGCGCAGCAGCGCGACGCGGCTGCCGTCGATGTCGAGCGCATCCGAATCCAGGGTCTCGCGCAGGCCCGCCTGCCCGGTGAGCATGTCGACGAACAGCGCGCGCGTGACCGTGATCGTGGCGTCGGCGCCCGCGCGCGGCGGCTCGCGCCGGTGGTGCAGCACCCCGTTGGCGAGCTCCAGCACGTGGCTCTCCCCGGTATCGCTCAGCACCAGGTTGATCACGGTGTGCCGGTCGCCCGCCCGCGGGCCGTCCAGCAGCACGGCCATGGTGTCCAGGAAGCGGTCGGTCGGCGTGTTCCGCAGCAGGTCCAGCACGCGGCCGGCACTGCCCGCGCCGTCCGGCACGCCGTGGCGCAACTCCCAGGCGCCGCTCAGGTAGGCGTCGCGCCACGGCCCGGACTCCGCCTGGTAGCCGAGCTGGTCGTAGGCGCGCGCCAGCAGCTCGCGCGCCGCACCGTTGTCGGGCTCGGCGAACACCAGGTGGTTCAGCACCTCGGCCACCCAGCGGTAGTCGCCCTGGTCGAAGGAGGCCTGGGCCTTCGCCAGCACCGCGGCCCCGCCGCCCATGAACTCCACGTAGCGCACCGCGGCCTCGGCCGGCGGCAGCGGGTCCAGGTGCGCGGGGTTGGCGTCGTACCAGCCGAAATAGAACTGGTAGACCGCCTTCGCGTTGTGGCGCACGGTGCCGTAGTAGCCGCGGTTCGCGAACTCCCCGGCGAGGGAGTCGGGCAGCTCCAGCTCCTCGGCGATCTGCTGCGGCGTGTGGCCGAGCGAGGCCAGGCGCAGCGTCTGGTCGTGGATGAAGCGGTAGCTGTCGCGCTGCTTCTGCAGGAAGCCGGCGATGCGCTCGCGCCCCCACAGCGGCCAGTGGTGGCTGCCGAAGTAGATCTCGGCGTCGCCGAAGAGCCGCATCGCCTCGTCGATGTAGCCGCTCCATTTCAGCGCGTCGCGCACCTTGGCGCCGCGCAGCGTGTAGAGGTTGTGCAGGGTGTGCGACACGATCTCGGCGCCGCAGAAGGCCTTCAGTTCCGGCAGGTAGAACGTGAACTCCGCCGGCGCCTCGGAGGCCGGCGCGTACTGGAACACGAAGCGCACGCCGTCGATCACGAGTTCCTCGCCGGTGCGACCCACGGTCTCGGTGGGCGCGATGATGCCCGCGCTGCCGAAGGCCGGCCCCTTGCCGAGGCCGGTGTCGACGTGGCCGCGCGGGGCGTGCGCCAGGTGCTGGCCGTACATGTAGGCGGCGCGCCGGCCCATGGTGCCGCCGGCGAGCATGTTCTCGCTGGTGGCCTCCTCCATGAAGCCCGCCGGCGCGATGATGCGGATGCCGCGCGCGGCGACCTCCTCCGGGCTCACGACGCCCAGCACCCCGCCGAAGTGATCGACGTGGCTGTGCGTATAGATGATGGCGCTGACCGGCCGCTCGCCGAGGTGCTCGCGCGCGAAGGCGAGCGCACGGGCGGCGGTCTCGCGCGCGGTCAGCGGGTCGACCACGATCCAGCCGCGCTCGCCCTCGATCAGCGTCATGTTCGAGAGGTCGAAGCCGCGCAGCTGGTAGATGCCCTCGCCGACCTTGAACAGCCCGTGGATGTTGTTGAGCTTTGCCTGGCGCCACAGGCTCGGGTTCACGCTGTCCGGCGCCGCCCCCTCGACGAAGGCGTATCCCGGCATGTCCCAGACCGGCTTCCCGCCGGGCCCCGCGATCACCAGGTCCGGCGCGCTGGCGATCAGCCCGCGCCGGGCCTCCTCGAAGTCGCGCGTGTCGTCGAGCGCGAGACGCTTCGCCACGGCCCGGTTCGCGCTGATGGTCGCGGCGGTCGGCGCGCTGTGGCCCTGGGCGTCGGCGCCGGGCGCCGGCGGCGGTACCGGTTCGGCGCATCCCGCGAGCAGCACGGCCAGCAGCACGGCCGTCCTGCGCGCGCGCCCGGCCATGGTCGTCGTCCCCGCCGTCGCCATCGGCACGCGCCGGCTTCAGTCGGCGCGCGCCGCGCGGCGCGCGCCGCGACGCGCGCGCCTGAGGCCGGCCGCCTCCTCGAGCTCCACCAGCGCGTCCTCCATGTGGTCGATGATGCGCTGCACGCCGGGCACCGAGCGGCGGCAGGCCACGATGCCGAAATCGAGCCGGTCCGCGTAGCTCACCAGCGTGATGTTCATCGCGAAGCCGTGGAACGGTATCGAGGCCGGGTAGATGCCGTCGAGGCGCGCGCCGTTCCAGTACATGGTCTGGCGCGGCCCCGGCACGTTCGACACCACGGTGCTGAACGCGGGAACGCGACTGGCCAGCCCGAGCACGGTCGTCAGCAGCAGCGGGGCGTTGGTGAGCACGGTGTAGAGCTGGATCTCCTCGCGCGACATGCCGGCGAGTTGCTGCTTGGCGGCGTGCATCGAGCGCTGGATCGCGCGCACGCGCGCGACGGGATCCTCGAGGTGGGTGGCGAGGTCGGCGGTGAAGAAGCCGATCGCGTTGGCCGAATCCACGTCGCCGTCGGCGCGCAGCGACACCGGCGCCATCGCCTTCAGCGATTCCTTCGGCAACTCGCCCTGGTCCAGCAGGTAGCGCCTGAGCGCGCCCGAGCACATCGCCAGCACGGCGTCGTTCAGCGTGCCGTCGAAGGCCTTGCCCACCGCGTGCACGCGCGCGAAGGACCAGGACTGCGCCACGAAGCGCCGCGAGCCGCTCACCGCGGTGTTGAAGTGCGTGCGCGGGATGCGGTGCCACGGCACCGAGAGGTCGCCGCCGCGGCCGAACCACACGTTGGCGTAGCGTCCCAGCGCCGCGGCGACGTTCCTGCCGCTGTCGAACTGCTGCTTCAGCAGCTCGGCCACCGCGCGCAACTCGTGCGGCTCCGGCTCGCGCGCGCGCGGCTTGCGGCGCCCGAGCTTCCTGCGGTAGGCCTCGTCGGCCTCGACCGAGAACGGCGAGTAGCGCACGCGCGCGCGCGGGCTGGTCGACATCATGCTCTGCGTCAGGTGCATCGCGCCGACACCGTCGATGGCGCAGTGGTGCGCCTTCATGTAGGTGGCGAACTGGCGCTTCTG
>CAYXJM010000340.1:0-3457 GCA_964465455.1 uncultured Klebsiella sp. | reverse complement strand
AGCATGCGGCTGGTCGCGCACCCGGCGGCCGGGGCGGCCCTGGCGGCGGCCGGCGACGCACCGGTGACGCTCGCGATCGGCCCCGAGGGCGGCTTCACGGACTTCGAGATCGCGCTGCTCGGCGCCGCCGGCTTCGCCGCCTGCTCGCTGGGGCCGCGCGTGCTGCGCGTCGAGACGGCGCTGCCGGTGCTCGCCGCGAACCTGTTTCCGGCCCGGCTCAGTAGTGCAGCAGCGGATGGCGCAGCGTGTCGTCCGCCAGCAGCTCCGCCCCGCTGAATTCCTGCCGCAGGTCCTCGGGCGTGAGGATGCTGACCAGCAGCCGCGGCTCGCCCACGTACGGCGTCGCACCCACCGTGTTCACGGTGTAGAGATAGCTGCGCACGCCGCCGTCCGGCATCGCGAGACGCAGCCGGAAGCTGTTCTGGAACGCGATCTCGGCGCCGCGGCGCGCCCACTGCGCCGGGATCGCGGGATAGTCCAGCAGCTGGCCGAGCAGCTTCGCGGCATCGGCGTCGCCGCTCAGCAGCACCTCCTGCTGCAAGGTGATCAGCAGGCGGCAGGCGACGTCCTCCCAGTCGACCAGGCGCGCGCGCAGGCCGCGCTCGGCGAAGAACATGTGGTAGCTGTTGATCGGCGGCTCGAGGAATTCCGGCGCGACCAGCGCGCGCAGCATCGCCAGCCAGCCGCGGTTCACCAGGTGCAGGTTGCCGTACTTGTCCTGCACCGTCGCCGCCCAGGGATCGAGGGCGCGCATGTTCAGTTCCAGCGCCTTGTGCAGCCAGCGCATCTCCGGCGCCTGCATGTCGACCCCGAGCGGACCGGGCGCGAAACCGGCCGCGACCAGCAGCGTGTTGAGGTCCTGCGGCGCGAGGCGGAACACGCCGCCCAGCGCGAGCACCATGTTGCGCCCGGGCTGCGAGCGGCCGGTCTCGAGGAAGCTCACGTGGCGCGCGGACACACCGGTCTCCAGCGCCAGCTCTTCCTGGCTGAGGCCGAAGGTGGCGCGCCAGAAGCGCAGCAGGCGGCCGAAGGGACCTGGCTGGTGAAGGGAATTGACCGGCTGTTCGCTCAAGGTACGGATCCTTGTTTCGCCCGACACTACCTGCGGGGTAATGGCGTTTATACCACGCGGACACGGATCCGGTTCGCCACGGGGTTGCGGCGCGATTTGCAGCCCGATGCGGCGCGGCTACACTTGCTGCCAGGCAGCAGCGTGACATTCCAATGACAACATTCGCCTCGCCCGCCCCGACACCGCCACGGCTCGTCTACGCCCTGACCGAGCCCGGGCGCTTCGTCTTCGAGATCAACCGGCTCCTGCTCGCACACCCCTTCCTGCGTCGCGCGCGCGGCGGCGACGGGCACCCGGTGATGGTGCTGCCGGGCTTCCTCGGCGCCGACGGCTCGACCGCGGCGCTGCGCTGGTACATCGCCAACTGGGGCTACGACACCCACGGCTGGGGCATGGGACGCAACCTCGGGCTGCGCGCGGAGGACCCCGAGTTCGAGAACCGCCTGGCCGAACGCCTCGGTGCCCTGGTGCGCAAGAGCGGCCGCAAGGTGAGCCTGGTCGGCTGGAGCCTGGGTGGCGTGTTCGCGCGCGAGCTCGCGCGCGCCTGTCCCGACCACGTGCGCCAGGTCATCACGCTCGGCAGCCCCATCGGCGGCGACCCGAAGGGCACCACGATCTGGCGCGTCTACGAGCTGGCGACCGAAACGCAGCTGCACAGCGAGGAGATGCAGCGCCGCGTCGCGCAGATCGTGCAGCCCGTGCCCGGCGTGCCGTGCACCGCGATCTACAGCAAGAGCGACGGCATCGTCTCGCACCAGATCGCGCGCGAGCGCGAGACGCCGCTGACCGAGAACATCCGCGTCATCGCGAGCCACGTCGGGCTCGGCTTCAGCGCCACGGTGCTGCACGCGATCGCCGACCGGCTGGCGCAGGACGAGGACGACTGGCGGCCCTTCCGCAAGACCTGCTGGCGGCGTATCTTCTACGCCTGAACGCGCCGGCCTTCCGCCGCGCCCGCGACGGAAATGCACGATGAAGCGCGAGGACAGCGCCCGCCGGATTCTCAGCGTCAGCGATCTCAACCGCCACAGCCGCGAGCTGCTCGAGGCCGCGTTCCCGTCGGTCTGGGTCGAGGGCGAGATCTCCAACTTCTCGGCGCCGGGTTCGGGCCACTGGTACTTCACGCTGAAGGACAGCGACGCGCAGGTGCGCTGCGCGATGTTCCGCAACCGCAACCTGCGCGCGCGCCTGCGACCCGCGCACGGCGACCGCGTGCTGGTGCGCGGCGCCGTGAGCCTGTACACGGCACGCGGCGAATACCAGCTCATCGTCGAGGAGCTCGAGGCCGCCGGCGCGGGCGCGCTGCAGCGCGCGCTCGAGCTGCTGCGCCGGCGGCTCGCGGCCGAGGGCCTGTTCGCGCCCGAGCGCAAGCGCGCGCTGCCGCCGTTCCCGGCGCACCTCGGCGTGATCACGTCGGCCACCGGCGCCGCGCTGCACGACATCCTCACCGTGCTCAGGCGGCGCTACCCGCCGCTCGCGGTCAGCGTGTTCCCGGTACCGGTGCAGGGCGAGGGCGCCGGCGCGCAGATCGCCGCGGCCATCGCGAGCGCGAATCGCGTGGCGGCGACGCTGCAGCCGCCGCTCGACGTGCTGCTGGTCGGGCGCGGCGGCGGTTCGCTCGAGGACCTGTGGGCCTTCAACGAGGAAGTGGTCGCGCGCGCGATCCACGCCAGCCGGCTGCCCGTGGTGTCGGCCGTGGGCCACGAGACCGACTTCACCATCGCGGACCTGGTCGCCGACGTGCGCGCGCCGACGCCCTCGGCCGCGGCCGAGTTGCTGACGCCCGACCGCGACGCGCTGCTGCGCGGGCTTGCCGCCACGCGCGCGCGCCTCGCCCAGCGGCTGCAGCGCGAGCTCGCGACGCGCCGCCAGCGCCTGGACTGGCTGGCGCGCCGCCTGCGTCATCCGGGCGCGCGGCTGCGCGAGCAGGCGCAGCGCCTCGACGACCTGGAGCTGCGCCTGCGCGCGGCGATGCGCCACCGTCTCGAGCTCGCGGGCTCGCGCCTCGCGCACGCGCGCACGGGGCTCACGGCGCACTCGCCCGCTCGCCGCCTCGAGGAGCGGCGCCGCGTGATCGCGCAGTTCGACAGGCGCCTCGCCACCGCGCTGCGCCAGGGGCTGGCGGCGCGCGAGAAGCGCCTTGCCGCGCTCGCGCACCTGCTCGACTCCGTGAGCCCGCTGTCCACGCTCGCGCGCGGCTACGCGATCGTGAGCGACGCCGAGGGTCGCGTGCTGCGCGCCGCCACCGACACCGCGCCCGGCGCGCGGGTACGGGCGCGGCTGGCCAGCGGGACCCTGGATTGCACGGTGGACGCGGTAGAGACCGTGTAGGAGCGGGCCACGCCCGCGACGGTCTTCTGTGGGAGCGGGCCACGCCCGCGACGG
>CAYXJM010000339.1:0-3466 GCA_964465455.1 uncultured Klebsiella sp. | reverse complement strand
GCCTCCATGCGCTCCACGGCCACGTCCGCGAGCACCACCTTCATGCCGAGCGCCGCCGCGTGCCGCGCCAGCCCCTCGCCAATGCCAGAGGCCGCGCCGGTGATCACCGCCACGCCGCCGCCGAATACCGCGTGTTCCGCGTCCCTGTTCATGACTCTCCCCGGCAAAAGTTATTTTTCGGACGCCGAAGCCTAGGTGAGCGCGCCCCGCGCGGCATCATCCGTTCCGACTAGACCGCGACGGCACGACCACGGCGTGGCGCATTATTTATCTTATATCTAAGGTAAAAGCAATCGCCATGGCACTTCCGTGCGGCCGGCCGGGGCGCACCGCCCGCGGCCGGCCGCGGCGCCTGCCTCAAGCGAGCGCGGGGCTCAGGAACTCGCCCGGCATCGCGCCGGTGAACTGCGTCCCGTCGAAGGTGGGCACGCCGTTGACCAGCGTGAGGCGCATCGGGGCCGGGGGCCGCGTGAAACGCCAGGTCGTACCGCCCTTGCCGTCCGGCACGTCGAAGCGCTTCTCCATCTTGCGGTACTGCACTTCGCCGAGATCGAACACGGCGATGTCGGCGCGCTTGCCGACCCGGATCTCGCCGCGGTCGTGCAGGTTGAAGAAGTTCGCCAGCTTGCCGGTCATGACATGGACGGCCTGCTCGAGCGAGATGCTCCCCTCCTTCACGTACTTCGTGAACAGCAGGATGTTCTCGCCGCCGCCGCAGAGCATCTGCAGGTGCGCGCCGGCGTCCGAGATGTTGCCCACGGTCTTCGGCTCGAGCAGCAGCCGCGTGGTGAGCGCCTCGTCCTTGGGAAACGGCGCCATGTGCACCGTGGAGTGCGTACCGTTCTCCAGGATCCACTGCGCCATCGCGTCCGAGCGGTGCAGTCCACGGCTGTCGGCGAACTCCTTCAACGTGATGCCGACCGGGCCGGTGCCGTTCGCGGAATCGAGCAGGTACAGATCCTGGGGGTTGTTCATCGGCGAGTGCTTCCACGCCTTCGTGTCCCAGGACTCTCGCGCTCGCGCGCGCCACGCCGGATCGGCCAGCAGGCGCGCCTTCTCCTCGTGCGTCTCGGCCAGCACCACCTCGTGCCAGACGTAGTCGTTCGACTGCGCGAAGATCAGCGACTTCACGAGGCTGAGCGTGCTGGTCGGCGAGACGTGCGCATAGCCCGGCCACAGGTCCACGCCGGCATCCTGCATTTTCTTCACGGAGGCTTCCATCGCCGGCAGGATGTCCTTCTGGAATTCCAGCGTCGGGATGGCGCCGGCGATCTGGATGCGCGTGCGGCGCCCCTTCAGCAGGCGCTCGAGCCGTTCCAGTGACTGCGGGCCGGTCTTGCGCATCGCGGTGTCGACGATGACCTGGTAGCTCGCGGCCGGGTAGCGCGCCAGGACGTCGAACAGCGCCGTGAACTCCGCGTCGTCGGCCACCAGCGTCGGGATCGGCCGGTTGTCGCCGTCGTGGTCGTGCATGTTGTCCGAGAGCCCCAGCGCACCGGCAGCGAGCGCGTCCTCGAGCAATTCCGCCATGCGCGCGATCTCCGCCGGAGTGGCCACGCGCTCCCACGCGTCCAGGCCCATCACGGCGAGCCGTATCGCGATATGGCCGACGAATATCGCGTAGTTCGCGGGCACCTTCACCTTGGTGGTCAGCGAGGCCTTGTACTCGGACCATTTCTCCCAGTCCCACGGCACGTTCTGCAGGAACGGGCCCATCGGGATGTCCTCGAAGAACGAGAAGATCTTCACCATCTCCAGCTGCGCGGCCTTGTCGCTGGACATCGGCGCCGCGGCGAATCCGCAGTTGCCGAGGATGATCGTGGTCGCGCCATTGCCGGGCAGTGGATCGAGGTCGGGTTGCCACCACATCGTGGCGTCGTAGTGGGTGTGCGCCTCGATGAAACCCGGCGTGACGTAGCAGCCGCTCGCGTCGTGCACCGTTTCGCCGGCACGGGCCGCGAGTGCCCGGCCGATCTCGGTGATCAGGCCCGCAGACACACGCACATCGGCCGCGTAGGCCGGTGCGCCGCTGCCGTCGATGACCGTGCCGCCGCGAATCAGGATGTCTGCCATGGTTTCTGCCCGCCCCGTGCTGAGTGGATGTGGCGAAGACTATATTTCGAACACCATTCGGAATATTGCGCGCCCGGATTACGGATTGGTAATCACGACTGCGACGCGACGATCCGGCGCCACGCCTGCACGGAACATCAGCCGTTTGGATTAGATGGCCCGGCGGTGCGCCCCGTATACTCGCTCCTCCCCACACGCACAGCAGAGGAGCACAGGCATGGCGGGCAGCGGCAGGCTGGACGGCAAGATCGCGATCATCACCGGCGCGGCCCAGGGCATGGGCGCGGAGCACGCGCGCGTGTTCGTCGCCGAGGGCGCGCGCGTGGTGCTGACGGACCTGCAGGAGGAAGCAGGCAAGGCGCTGGCCGCGGAACTCGGCGCCAACGCGCTGTTCGTGCGTCACGACGTCAGCAGGGCGGAGGACTGGGATGCGGTGCTGGCCGCGACGCGCGCGGCATTCGGCCCGGCCAACGTGCTGATCAACAATGCCGCGATGTACTTCATCTGCCCCGTCGACGAGGCCGACCCCGAGCGCGTGCGCAAGCTGCTGGAGGTGAACGTCTTCGGCAGCTGGCTCGGCATCAGCAAGCTCGCGCCGATGATGCGCGAGGCCGGCGGCGGCTCGATCATCAACCTGTCGTCGCTGGCCGGGATGCGCGGGATACCGTGGCACGCGATCTACGGCACGTCGAAGTGGGCGATCCGCGGCCTGACCAAGACCGCGGCCTACGATCTCGGCCCCTCGGGCATCCGCGTCAACGCGATCCTGCCCGGCGCGATCGAGGAAACGGGCATGGCGGGCGGACCGCTCGACGAGACCCAGCTCGCGGCGATCCCGCTGCGGCGCACCGGGCGCAAGAGCGAGGTGTCTCAGCTCGCGGTGTTCCTGGCCTCGGACGAGAGCGCCTACATCACCGGCGGCGATCACGTGATCGACGGCGGCCGCGCGCTCTGGTGAGCAGCGCGGCACGCCGCGCCGGCGCGCGTCTCAGGCGGTGCCGGCCGTTCCCGCGTTGATCGCGTCGACCGCGAGCATCGCCCCGCGCATCGCCCCCTCGATGTAGCCGACACCGGTCCCGTCGCCGACCTCGTGCACGCGCAGGCCTGCGGCACGCAGGGCATCGGCCAGCGTGGAATCGCCCGTGGCGCCCTTCGCGACGATCACGTGGTCGGCATCCACCGTGCACGCCGCGCCGTTCGCGTCGGTGAAGCCGACGCGGCCGGTCTCGATGCGGATGTCCTTCGCGCTCGGGAACAGGCCGATGCCGTGTTCCTTCAGCTCCGCGAGCAGGCGCATGCGTCGCACCAGCGTGAGGCCCTTGCCGAAGCGCGGCACCTCGTCGATCACGCTGACCTTGCGCCCGCGCTCGATCAGGAACTCCGCGAGCTCGAG
>CAYXJM010000338.1:0-3478 GCA_964465455.1 uncultured Klebsiella sp. | reverse complement strand
GCGCCTGGTAGATGGCCTGGATCGGGCCGAGGCCCATCGACACCGTCGGGAACTGCCAGTAGTCGGGCATCAGCCAGGGGTGCGGATAGGACGACAGCCCGCGCCCGTCGACCTCGCGGCGGAAGTTGTCCAGCTGCTCTTCGGTCAGCCTTCCTTCCAGGTAGGAGCGCGCGTACATGCCCGGCGCGCTGTGTCCCTGGAAGAACACCAGGTCGCCGGGCTTGCCGGGGCTGTTGCCCCGGAAGAAGTAATTGAAGCCCACGTCGTAGAGCGTGGCGCTCGAGAGGAACGTCGCGATGTGCCCGCCGAGACCCTCGTCGTCGTCGTTCGCGCGCATCACCATCGCGAGCGCGTTCCAGCGGATCAGCGAGCGGATGCGCCGGTCGACGAAGAGGTCGCCCGGCATGCGTTTTTCGGCTTCCGGCGGAATCGTGTTGCGGTAGCGCGTGGTGATCGCCGGCGGCAGGCGCACGCCTTCGCCCGTCGCGTGGTCGGCCAGGCGCTTCAGCAGGTACGCGGCACGCGCCTTGCCGCGGTTGCGCACCACGGCCTCCAGCGCATCCAGCCACTCGCCGGTTTCCGCGGAATCGATGTCCTCCTGCATGAATGCTCCCCTGGCGGTGGGCTGACGCGGCGATCCGTGCGTCGCCAGCCTGGAAAATCGATATTCTAGACGAATCGCCTCACGGCATCAGCCTGCGGTCGGTTCGTTGCGCCTCGTCGGCTAGTGTACCGGAGCCGGCAGCGGCTGCACGGGTTCGCGCGCGAAACGGTAGTAGCCTCCGGCATCGCGCCAGGCGTTCCCCGCGGGCAACTCGCGGCCCGGCAGCGGTGGTGCCTTGCTGTCGGCATGCGCCGCGCCGCGACTCTCCACCAGCAAGGCGCGCCGAGCCTCGCCCGCGAACTGCGTCCGGAAGTACCGGACCCACTCGTCGCGCCCGATGCGCTCCACCTCGGCGGCCACGCGCTCGCGGTCGTCGAAGCCGTAGGCGCCGAGGCCGATGTCCGCCCACAGGCGGGCACTGCGCTCGTCGAGGGACTTGGGCGATTCGCGCAGCCGGTCGAGCAGCGCCTGGCGCTGCCGCGCGAAGCTCGCCTCGTCGAGCGTTGCCGCGGCCGCTGCCTGTCGCTGCAGGAAGGCCTCGAACTCCCGTGCCAGCACGCCGGGCGCGGCGACGGGCGACTGGACCGCGAGCAGCAGCCCCGGCACCCGGTACAGCGGATAGGCCTGCGCGAAGGCGACGTAGCCCAGCTGCCGCTCCGTGCGCAGCTCGTTGAAGAACGGGGCGCTCAGGATCTGTGCCGTCAGCGCGACGCGCGCCCGCTCGGCATCGCTGCTCTGCGCTCCCTGCAGGTACATCAGCAGCGCCGAATCCGGGTGATCGACCGCCATGCCGCGCCACCACTCACCCGGCGCCAGGCGCGCCACCTCGACCGGAGGCACCCCGGCCGCGGGCGCGACGCCGAGCGCCTCGCGCGCGAGACGCGCGATGCCGCGCGCCTCGTCGGCGCTGAAGTTGCCGTGCACCAGGATCTCGAGCGTGCCCGTTCCGCACAGCTCGTGCACGAAGCGCTCCAGGTCCCCGGGGCCGGCCGGTTCGAGCGCGGCGCGCAGTTCCGCGTCGCGATAGCTGCGCGCGACCAGGCTCGCGCGCAGTTCGTCGGCGAGCTGCAGGAACGGACGTTCCTTGGCGCTGTTGCCCCATTCGCGCAGCATCTCGGTCTTGATGCCATCGAAGCGCTCCGGGGCGAAACGCCCGCGGGGCAGCATCTCGAGCACCTTGGCGAGCAGCAAGCGCTGCTTGTCGTCGTAGCCGGAGATCTCCACGGCGAGGCCGCGCGCGTCCGCCTCGACGCTGTAGCGCAGGCCCGCGAGGCTGGCGGGATAGGCGTACTCGTTCAGCGCGTCGGTCACGAGACGCGCCTGCAGCGCCGCGAGCGCGGCGTCGCGGGCGTTGTCGTTGGCCGCCGGCGACAGCAGTTGCAGGTGGATCGAGGCCTTGGGAACCGGGAAAGCGGGATCCTGCAGATGCCACAGGCGGTATCCGGGCTCGTCGGCGAGCAGTGCGGGCCGGTCGGCACTTCCCTGGACCGGCTTCAGCGCGACGCGCTCCGGGATGAACTCGTTCGGCGCCGGCAACGCGAGCGCCCCGTCGGCGGCGCTCGCCGCGCGCGCGAGCTGCGCGGCATCGAGTTTCTCCACCGCGTAGGGCGTGGCGAACCACTGGCTCTCGCGGTCGGTCTGCACGTCGCGGTGCGACAGCGTCAGCAGCAGGTTGTCGGGCCGCAGGTAGCCGAGGTACTCCCGGATCAGCGCGGGCTCGTAGTCGCGGAACAGGTAGGGGCCACGCAGTGCCTCGGCCACCGGGTAGTCCTGCAGCGCGTTGGACAGCGCGATCACGGCACCGGTCGGGCTGCCCTTCTCGCGGAAGCGGAACGCGAGGTCGGCAAGCTTCGCCTGCTCGCGGAAGCGCCACTCTTCCACGCCGCCCTCGCGCAAGCGGTCGATCGCGCGGAACAGCAGCGCGACGATGTCGCGATAGTGCGCCACGCCTTCCTCGGTCAGATTCAGGCTGAGCTGGAACGCGTCCTCGCCGTAGAGATCGAGACCGGCCCCGGCGCTGAGGCTTTCGGCCCACCCGCGCGCCTTCAGCACCGACAGCGGACTGCCGGCCCCCTCGTGCCCCAGCAGGTCTCCGATGTACTCGAGCGGCTTCGCCGCGTAGTGCTTGCGCGCGGAGGGCAGCGGAAACAGCAGCGTGAGCTCGCGCAGCTGCTGCTCGGGGCGGATGCGCACCTCGAGCGGAAGGGTGCCGGGCGCGAACATCGACGGCACGCCGGTCAGTTCGGTGGCGGCGCGGTCCGCGACGGCGGCGAAGCGCGTCTCCACCATGGACTGCAACTCGTCGAGCGGCTCCCGGCCGAGCACCACGAGGGTCATCAGGTTCGCGGAATAGTGCTCCGTGTAGAACGCGAGCAGATCCTCGCGGATGTCGCCCCCGCCCTCGCCGAGCGTAGTCAGGTTGCCCACCGCGAGCGACCCCAGCGGATGCTCGGGGCGCACCAGTTCGCGCAGCACGTCGTACTCGCGCCGCGCGTCGTCCTTCAGGCCGAGCTTGTACTCCGAGTCGACCGCGTTCATCTCGCGCTCGACGTACTCGGGGTTGAACAGCGGCGCGACGAAGAACTGCGCGAAGCGGTCCAGCGCCGGGTTCAGGCTGCCTGGCTCGATGTCGAAGAAATAGTTGGTGTGGTCGATCGAGGTGTAGGCGTTGTTCGAGCCCCCGTGCGCGCTGATGAACTCCTGGTACTCGCCGGGATCCGGATACTTCGCGGTGCCGAGGAACAGCATGTGCTCCAGGAAGTGCGCGAGCCCCTGGCGCGTGCGGGGGTCGTTGCCGCTGCCGGCGCGGACGTGCATGCTGGCCGCCGCCTTGTCGGTCTGCGGATCCGAGACCAGCAGCACGCGCATGCGGTT
>CAYXJM010000337.1:0-3484 GCA_964465455.1 uncultured Klebsiella sp. | reverse complement strand
GCGGCAACCAGTACATCAACTCGAGCGCGATCGGGCGCTACGCCGATTACCTCACGCGCGAACTGATCCCCGCCGTCGACCGGGAATTCCGCACCCGCGCCAGCCGCGATTCGCGAGGCTGTTTCGGCAAGTCCTCGGGCGGCTACGGCGCGATCGTGCACGCGATGAAGTACGCCGGGCACTGGGGGGCGGTGGCGAACCACTCGGGCGATGCCTACTTCGAGTTCCTCTACCGCGCCGACTGGCCGAACACGCTGGACGAGCTGGCGAAATACCGCCGCCCGGCGCGCGCGGCAGGCCGGTACGACACCGAAAAGGCCAGCGCTGCGCTGAAGCCCGGCCTCGACGATGGCCGCGTGCGCCGCTTCCTGGAGCACATCTGGAAAACCGACCGGCCCGGGCACGCGGAGAGCATGTGCCTGATGAATCTCGCGATGGCCGCGAGCTACGACCCGGACCCGCGCGCGCCGAACGGCTTCCGCCTGCCCTTCGACCTCGAGACCGGCGAGCTGATCGAGGCGCGCTGGCAGCGCTGGCTGGCGCACGACCCGATCCACATGGTCGCCGCGCATCGCGCGAGCCTGAAGTCGATGCGCGGCATCTTCATCGACTGCGGCTGGCGCGACCAGTTCCACATCCACTACGGCTGCCGCCAGCTCGCGCGCGAGCTCGCGCGCCACGGCATCGCGCACACCTACGAGGAATTCGACGGCACGCACTCCGGCATCGACCACCGCATGGAGCGCAGCCTGCCCTTCCTCACGCGCGCGCTGGCCTAGCGGGCGGGCCCGCCGCTGAGCCCATTCGCCCCGTTGTTGAGCCGCACCGTCCTCTGCAGCGCGCGCGGGCCGGCCACAATAGCGTCCTGCCTTCGCCGCCGTTGCGCGCCGGCGATCGTGTAGCATCCGCGCCGGCACCGCGCGAAACACAGCACCGGGAGACCGCCATGAAAACGATCCAGCTGCCCCGCACCGCGCTCCGCGTGAGCCAGCTCTGCCTCGGCACGAACCAGTTCGGCACCGCGCTGGACGACGCGCGCGCCTTCGAGATGCTCGACGCGTTCCGCGCACTGGGCGGCAACTTCATCGACACCGCGCACTCCTACGCCGACTGGATTCCCGGTGCGCCGCGCGCCGCCTCGGAGCACGCCATCGGCCGCTGGCTCGCAGGGCAGCGGCGCGACAGCGTGGTGATCGCGACCAAGGGCTGCGAATTCGACTACAGCGCGGGCTACGAGCCGCGCGTGACGCCGGAGCACCTGCGCGCGGACCTCGAGGCCAGCCTCGAGGCGCTCGGCACCGCCTGGATCGACCTCTACTGGCTGCACCGCGACGACCCCTCGCGCCCGGTGGAAGCGATCGTCGACGCCCTGATCGAGCACCAGCGCGCCGGGCGCATCCGGCACTTCGGCTGCTCGAACTGGAGCGTGGAGCGCATCCGGGCCGCGCAGCGCCACGCCGCATCGCGCAACCACGAGGGCTTCGTCGCCTGCCAGCCGATGTGGGGACTCGCCGAGCCCGACCGCACGGCGATGCAGCAGTACGCGCCTGGCGGCTACTACGAGGACGGCTACCGCGCCCTGCACGAGGGCGGCCTCACCATGATCCCTTACTCCGGCCAGAGCCGCGGCATCTTCAGCAAGCTCGCCAGCGGCCAGGAGGATGCGGCCGGCGCGGACGTGAAGGCGCTCTACCTCTCGGACGCCAACCGGCGCAAGCTCGGCGCGGTGCGCGAGATCGCGCTGCGCCACGGCGTCCCGGTCGGCGCCGTCGTGCTCGCCTACCTCACCAGCCAGCCGCTGACCACGATCCCGATCATCGGCGCCAGCAGCGTCGCGCAGCTGAAGGAGAGCGTCGCGGCCTGTGCGCTGGCGCTCGATGCCGACGAGCTCGCGGCGCTGCGCAACGCCTGAGCACGGCGGGACCGGGTCCGGTGAGCCGCGCGAACGCGATCGTCGACGTCTGCATCGTCGGCTCGGGCGCCGGCGGCGGCGTGATGGCCGAGCAGCTCGCGCGGGCGGGCATCGAGGTCGTGGTGCTGGAGCGCGGACCCGAGCGCACGACGGCCGACTTCCTGCACCAGGACGAGCTCGGCAACGTGCTGCGCCAGGACTTCTTCGCCCCGGGCTACCGCGAAACCCGCCGCGCCGATGCCGGGCAGGCGGCGGTCCCGGGACGCTACAGCATGCTCGCGCAGACGCTCGGCGGCAGCACGGTGCACTGGGGTTCGTGGAGCTGGCGCCTGCGCGCCGACGAGATGCGCACGCTCGCGCGCGACGGTGCCGTCGCGGGAGCCAACCTCGCCGACTGGCCGATCGACTACGCCGAGCTCGAACCGTTCTATGCCCGGGCGGAGCAGGCGCTGGGCATCTCCGGGCAGTCGGGCGCGAACCCGTTCGAGATGCCGCGGCGCGAGGGCTATCCCAACCCGCCGCACGTCTACCGGCCGTCCTCGCGCCTGCTCGAGGCCGGCGCGAAAAAGCTGGGGCTGCACCCCTTCCCGCTGCCGATGGCGATCAACAGCCGCCCGTACGACGGCCGCGCGAAGTGCATGAACGGCGGCCAGTGCGCGGGCTTCGGCTGCCCGGTGAACGCCAAGGCCTCGCCGCTCGCGATCCACATCCCGGCCGCGCGCGCCAGTGGCAAGGCGCGCTTCCTCACCGGCGCCCGCGCGCTCGAGATCAGCGTGGATGCCTCAGGCCGCGCCCGCGGCGTGCATTACCGCGCGAGCGACGGCGCCACGCGCGAGATCCGGGCGCGCCAGGTGATCGTCGCGGCGGGAAGCATCGGCAGCGCGACGCTGCTGCTCGCCTCGCGCTCGGCGCGCTTCCCGAACGGGCTCGCCAACGGCAGCGACCAGGTGGGGCGCAACCTGATGTGCCACATCTTCTCGCTGGTGAACTTCGAGATGCGCGAGCCCTCGCTGGGGCAGATCGGGCCGCCCGGCAACGTCGGCGTCGACGACTTCCACCCCTCCGACGCCTCGCGCGGCTTCATCGGCGGTGCCGTGTTCGGCGAGGCCATCGACCCGCTGCCGCTGGTGAGCGCGCTGAAGTCCGCGGACTACCTGCGCGGGCAACGCGCCTGGGGCGAGCCGCTCAGCCGCTATCTCGAGCGCTTCCCGCACTTCTGCGGCATGATCGCGATCGGCGAGGACCTGCCGGTGGCGTCCAACCGCGTGGACCTCGACCCCGATCACCGCGACGCCGACGGCATCGCGCTGCCGCGCATCACGCACACGCCGCACCCGAACGACCTCGCGCTCGCGCGCTTCATGGAGGCGCGCATGCGGGAGATCGCCGAGGCCGGCGGCGCGCTGAAGACCTTCGCCAGCGATTACAGCCGGGCCGCGACCGCCACCGGCCACATCATGGGCACCTGCCGCATGGGGAACGACCCGCGCAGCTCGGTGCTGGACCGCTGGTGCCGCAGCCACGAGGTGCCGAACCTGTGGGTGGTGGACGGCAGCTTCTTCCCGACCTCGG
>CAYXJM010000336.1:0-3490 GCA_964465455.1 uncultured Klebsiella sp. | reverse complement strand
GACACCTTCGACGCCGCGATCTTCATCAGCACCAACGCGGTGCGCGCGCTGCTGGCGCGGCTCGCCGCGCTCGGGCGACCGTGGCCGGCGCGCACGCCGTGCTTCGCGATCGGGCGCGCCACCGCGCGGAGCCTGCGCGAGGCCGGCATCGGATGCGAGAGCGCCACCGCGGCGATGGACAGCGAGGAACTGCTGGCGCACCCGGCGCTGGCCGCGGTCGCGGGGCGACGCATCGTCATCTTCAAGGGCGTCGGCGGGCGCGAGCTGCTGGCGCGGAGCCTTGCCGGGCGCGGCGCCGCGGTCACCGAGTGTGCGCTGTATCGCCGCCGCCTGCCGCCCGCGGCCTCGCCCGAGGCCCTGCGCGCGCTGCTGGCGGCCGAGGGCATAAACGTCGTGTTGCTGAGCAGCGCCGAGGCGCTCACCGGGCTGCTCGGCTTGCCCGGTGCGGGTGCGGCTGGCACGATACCCGCGGGCCTGACGCTGGTGACACCGGGCGAACGCGTCGCCGCCGCGGCGCGCGAGGCCGGCTTCGGCGCCGTAGTCCCCGCCGCCAACGCCACCGACGCGGCGATGCTCGCGGCGCTGGAAGGGCTGGCCGCCACCCTACGCAGACGAGTGCACACGCAATGACAGAAGAAGGCAGCAAGCCCACGTTCGAGGTGCTCTCGGTGGAAACCAATCCGCCGGCTCGCCGCGCCTCGCGCCTTCCGGTCGCGCTCGCGCTGCTGCTCGCCGCCGGCGCGCTCGGCGTGAGCGCCTGGCACTGGTACGAGACGCGCGCGCTGGGCGCCGAGCTGGAGCGCGTGCACGCCACCGTCGACGCGCTGTCGGCGCGTGCCGAACGCGGTCCCGACCCGCGCCTGGCCGAGGCGCTGCGCGGCCTGGAGCAGGGCGAGGCGCGCGTGTCCGGCCTCGATCTGCGCATCGACGCGCTCGCCGCCGACACCGCGGCGTTGCGCGAGCGGCTTGCCGCGATCACGGGCGCCGACCGCCGCGACTGGGCGCTGGCCGAGGCCGAGTACCTCGAGCGGCTGGCGAGCCAGAGCCTGCTGATGGGCCGCGAGGTGCGCGGCGCGCTGGCGCTGCTGGGCGCGGCCGACGAGGTGCTGCGCGAGCTCGACGATCCCGGCCTGCACGCCGCGCGCGCCGCGCTCGCCGGTGACATGGCGGGCCTGCGCGCGGTCGCGGAGTTCGACGTGGAAGGCCTCTACCTGCGGCTCGCCGCGCTGGTGGAGCAGGTGCCCGCGCTCGCGCTGATGGAACGATCGCGGCCCGAGGCGTTCGGCGGCGAGCCCGCCGCCGGAGCGGCGGTAGACGCGGGCTGGTGGTCGCGCATCACCGCCGTGCTCGGCCGCTACGTGGTGGTGCGCCAGCGCGACGAATCGATCAAGCCGCTGCTGCCGCTGGCCGAGGAGGGCTATCTGCGCATGAACCTGCGGCTGGGGCTCGAGCAGGCGAAGCTCGCGCTGCTCGCCGCGGAGCCCGCGGTCTACCGCGGCGCACTGGCCCAGGTGCGGCACTTCGCCGAAGCCTACCTGGCCCCGGGCGCCGCGGCCAACCAGGCCTTCCTGGACGAAGTGGGCGCGCTGCAGGCGGTGGACGTCGCGCCCGCGCTGCCCGACATCTCGGGTTCGCTGCGCGCGCTGCGCGCGCTGCGCGAGCGCCCGGGCGCCGCGGCGCCGCTCGCGCCGCAGGCCGCCGCGGCGCCGGCGGATGCCGGCACCGGCGGGCAATAGACCATGCGCCGCCTCTTCGTCGTCCTGCTGCTGGTGCTGCTCGCCGCCGCGAGCTTCGCCTACCTCGTGCGCCTCGACGCCGGCTACGTGCTGATCGAGATGCACGGCTACACCGTCGAGACCACGGCCTGGGTGGCGGCCCTGCTCGTGCTGGTCGGGCTGGTCGCGTTCTATTACGTGGGCCGCGCGCTGGTGCTGCTGGCCGACCTGCTGAGCCGGCTGCTGGGCGGGCGCTCGCGGCGTCGTCCCGGCTTGCTGGAGCGCTGGCACGCGCGCCGGCGCAGCCACACCGTGCGCGGCGTGCTGGCCTTTGCCGAGGGACGCTGGCGGGTCGCGGTGAAGCAGCTGGCGCGCGGCGCGCGCCACGCCGATGCGCCGCTCGTGAACCACCTGCTCGCCGCGAAGGCGAGCGCGCAGCTCGGCGACCACGAGCTGGCGGAAGGCTTCCTGCAGCTCGCGAAGGAAGTGCCCGGCGCCGCGAAGGCGGTGGCGCTCGCGGAGGCCGAGGCCGCGCTCGCGCGCGGCGAGAACCGCGAGGCGCTGGCGCTGCTCGACGGCGCCGCGCTCGACCCCGCGGGACAACCGGCCGGCCTCGCGCTGCAGCTCGAGGCGCTGGAGCGTCTCGGTGAATGGGCGCGCATCGGCGCGCTGCTGCCCGAGGCGCGCCGCCACCAGGTGCGCCCCGAGGCGGTGCTGGACGGCATCGAGGAGCGCGCGTACCGCGCCCTGCTGTCGCCGGACGGCACCAAGCCCGACGCGCTGCGCGCCGCGTGGGAAGCGCTGCCGGCGCGCGCGCGCCATCGTCCCGCGCTGATCGCCGCCTACGCGCGCGCGCTGGCGCGGGCCGGCGCCGCCGACGAGGCCGCCACGCAGCTCGGCGTGGCGCTCAAGCGCGACTGGGACCCGGAGCTCGTGCGCGGCTACGGCCTGGTGCCGGCCGCCGACCCGCGCCGGCAGCTCGCGCTGGCGGAGTCGCTGCTCGAAAAGCATCCGCGCGAGCCCGAGCTGCTGCTGGCGCTCGGGCGCATCGCGCTGCGCAACCAGCTGTGGGGCAAGGCGCGCGACTACCTCGAGGCCAGCCTCAGGCTCGCGGCGCGCCCCGACACCTGCGCCGAGCTCGCGCGCCTGTGCGAACACCTCGGCGAAACGGAGCAGAGCCGCGCGCTGCTCGCGCGCGCGGTCGGCGCCGCGGTGGGCGAGCTGCCGGCGCTGCCGATGCCGGGGCGCCAGGGGGCGCACTGAGGCCGGCGCCCCCGTGCGCCTGGCAGCGGACCGACGGGTGACCGGGGTGTCGCCCTCGACCCCGGAAGCCGTCGTCGCGCCGCGAGACGGCTCGCCCGCGCAGGGTTTTGCGCATCGACAAGGGAGGACACACGTGAACAGACTCGCCCGGACATTCGGCCGCGGGACCGTTTTCGCGATCGCCGCGGTGGCGCTGCTCGCCGGTTGCGGCAAGCAAGACGACGCCGTATCGCAGGCACAGCGCGAGACGCAGGCCGCCGGCCTGCCGGCGCCCGGCATCGCCGAGGTGAAGGCGATCGCCGAGGAGGGCTTCGTCTACGGCCTGCCGATCGTCATGAACTACGCGGTGATGTACGACTACGTCATCGACCGCGACTCGGGCCAGTGGAAGGCGCCGTTCAACGCGATCTCCAACGCGCACCGCGTCTTCACCTACGAGGACACGACCATCGTGACGCCGAACAGCGACACGCCGTATTCCATGGCGTGGATGGACCTGCGCGCCGAGCCGG
>CAYXJM010000335.1:0-3504 GCA_964465455.1 uncultured Klebsiella sp. | reverse complement strand
GCCTGTTCGATGCGCGGTTCTACGCCCGCGTCAGCGCCACGGATCACCGGTGGTTGCGGGCCCACGAATCTGGACCCGCTCGGCTGATCCACCAGCCCCTGGCGAGCGTAACTGCGAGCCAACAAGGATTGGCAGCCGGAGGGCGGGTGAAGATAGGCATAGCGGGTTCGGGCATCGCGGGACTCACGGCGGCGTGGCTGCTCAGCCGCCGGCACGAGGTCACCGTGTTCGAGGCCGAGGAGCGCATCGGGGGCCACACCGCGACCGTCGACGTCGCCCTCGACGGCGAGCGCCACGCCGTCGACACCGGCTTCATCGTCTTCAACGACCGCACCTACCCCAATTTCATCCGCCTGATTGACGAGCTCGGCGTGGGCTCGCAGCCGACCGAGATGAGCTTCAGCGTGAGCAGCGATCTGGAGCGGATCGAGTACGCCGGCAGCAACCTGAACGCCCTGTTCGCGCAGCGCGGCAACCTGCTGCGGCCGGCCTTCTGGCGCATGCTGCGCGACATCCTGCGCTTCAACCGCAGCGCCGCCGACGACCTCGAGCAGGGCCGCATTCCGGACGGCATGCTGCTCGGCGACTACCTGGCGCGGGGCGGCTACTCGCGCGAGTTCCGCGACTGGTACCTGGTCCCGATGGGCGCGGCGATCTGGTCCTCGGGCACGCGCGGCATGGCGGAATTCCCCGTGGAGTTCTTCGTGCGCTTCTTCAGGAACCACGGCCTGCTGACCGTCACCGACCAGCCGCAGTGGCGCACGATCCGCGGCGGCTCGCGCGCGTACCTCGACCCGCTGACGCGCCGCTTCGCCGGCGCGATCCGCACCGGCGACCCGGTCACGCGCGTGACGCGCGAGGGGGACGGCGTGACGGTCGAGACCCGCGCCGGCCACCGCGAGCGCTTCGACCACGTCGTGCTCGGCTGCCACAGCGACCAGGCGCTCGCGCTGCTCGCCGACCCCTCGCGCGAGGAGACGGCGGTGCTCGGCGCAATCCCCTACCGCGACAACGAGGTCGTGCTGCACACCGACACCCGGCTGCTGCCACGCGCGCGCCGCGCCTGGTCGAGCTGGAACTACCGCCTGCGCGCCGGCGCCGACGAGCTGCCGGTGCTGACCTACGACATGAACATCCTGCAGCGGATCGAATCGCGCCACACCTTCTGCGTCACGCTGAACGACACCGCCGCGATCGACCCGGCGCGCGTGCTGGGACGCTACCGCTACGCGCACCCGGTGTTCACGGTCGACGGCGTGCGCGCGCAGCAGCGCTGGGCCGAGGTGAACGGCGTGCGGCGCACGTGGTTCTGCGGCGCGTGGTGGGCCAACGGCTTCCACGAGGACGGCGTGGTCAGCGCGCTGCGCGTCGCCGAGGCGCTGGGCGCGCCGTGGTGAGCGCCGGCGCCATCTACACCGGCGAGGTGCGGCACCGCCGCTTCACGCCCGTCGCGCACGCGTTCCGCTACCGGCTGTGCATGCTGCTCCTCGACGTCGAGCGACTGCCGCAACTGTTCGCGGGCAGCCGGCTGTGGTCCGCCAGCCGCCCGGCGCCGGGCTGGTTCCGCCGCCGCGACTTCCTCGGCGACCCGGCGCGGCCGCTGGCCGACTGCGTGCGCGAGCTGGTCGCGACGCGCACGGGCCGCCGGCCGGCGGGCCCGGTGATGCTGCTGGCGAACCTGCGCTACTTCGGCGTGCTGATGAACCCGATCGCCTGCTATTACTGCTACGGCGCCGACGGCGAGACGCTGGAGGCCGTGGTCGCCGAGGTCACCAACACGCCCTGGGGCGAGCGCCACGCCTACGTGCTGCCGGCCGAGCCGGGCAGCGAGGTGCTGCGCACGGACTTCGCCAAGACCTTCCACGTCTCGCCGTTCAACCCGATGGACATGCGCTACCGCTGGATGAGCCGCCGCCCCGGCGAGCGCCTCGGCATCCACCTGGAGAACCACAGGAACGGCGCCAAGGTCTTCGACGCCACGCTGAGCCTCAGGCGCGAAGCGCTCGATGCGCGCGCGCTGCGCCGCCTGCTGCTGGTGCGCTACCCGCTGATGACGCTGCGCGTGCTCGGCGCGATCTATTTCGAGGCCCTGCGCCTGTTCCTCAAGCGCGTGCCCTTCCACCCCCACCCGCCCTCCCCGACGGCGATCAAGGAGCCCACAGGATGACGACCGCGAGAACCCGTGAACTGAGCCTGCCGCAGAGCGCGCGACTGCCCTGGGCGACGCGCCTCGCCCGGCGCAAGATCTTCGAGCGCATCGCGGCGCTGCCGCGCGGACGGCTGGTGATCGAGGACGCCGAGGGCACCTGGCGCTTCGGCAGCGCAGCCGCGCGCGAGGAGCTGGTCGCGCACGTGCAGGTCACCGACGCCGCGTTCTACGACGAGCTGGCCAGCGGCGGCAGCGTGGGCGCCGCGGAGTCCTGGGTGCGCGGGCACTGGAAGACCCCGGACCTCCTGAAGGTCATGCAGCTGATGGCCGCCAACATCGACCTGCTGAACGCGATCGACGACAGCGCCTCGGTGCTGGAGCGCGCGGCGCTGCGCGTGCTGCACCTGATGAACCGCAACAGCCGCTCGGGCTCGCGGCGCAACATCGAGGCGCACTACGATCTCGGCAACGCGATGTTCGCGCAGTTCCTCGACCCGACGATGATGTATTCCGCGGCGATCTTCCCGCACCGCGACGCGACGCTCGAGGAGGCCTCGCTCGCCAAGCTCGAGCGCATCTGCCGCCGGCTCGAGCTCGGCCCCGACGACCACCTGCTCGAGATCGGCACCGGCTGGGGCGGCATGGCGGAATACGCGGCGCGCCACACCGGCTGCCGCGTGACCACCACCACGATCTCGCGCCAGCAATACGACTACGCGAGCGAGCGCATCGCGGCCGCCGGCCTGCAGGACCGCGTGACGGTGCTGCTGAAGGACTACCGCGAGCTGGACGGGCAGTACGACAAGCTGGTGTCCATCGAGATGATCGAGGCGGTCGGCCACCGCTACCTGCCGCAGTACTTCGCGGCCTGCAGCCGGCTGCTGAAGCCGCAGGGCCTGATGCTGCTGCAGTCCATCCTGATGCCCGACCAGCGCTACGCGCGCTCGCGCCGCAACGTCGACTTCATCCAGCGCTACATCTTCCCCGGCGGCTTCCTGCCCTCGACGGGCGCCATCGCCACGCTGACCGGCAGCCACACCGACATGCAGCTGATCGACACGCTGGACATCACGGCGCACTACGCCGACACGCTCGCGGCCTGGCGCAAGCGCTTCCACGCGAACGCCGGGGCCATCCGCGCGCTCGGCTACGGCGAGGACTTCATGCGCCTGTGGGACTACTACTTCTGCTACTGCGAGGGCGGCTTCCGCGAGCGTGCCATCGGCACCGCGCAGTTCCTGCTGGCCAAGCCGCAGTACCGTCCGCCCCACGCATGAGCACGGTGGTCTGGTTCCGCTCCGACCTGCGCGCCGACGACAACAGCGCGCTGGCCGAGGCCGCCCGCGGCGGCGGGC
>CAYXJM010000334.1:0-3528 GCA_964465455.1 uncultured Klebsiella sp. | reverse complement strand
GCGTTGCCGGCCTTGTGCTTTTCCTCCACGTCGTGGAAGGCGTCGAACATCAGCAGCGTGCCCTTGAGCTGCTCGGCGGCCAAGGCGCCCAGTTCGGCGTCGTCCAGCGCGTTCACCAGCGTCTCGATGTTGTAGCCGCCCAGCATGTTGCCGAGCAGCTCGATCGCGTGCTTGCGGTCGATCAGCGGCGACTTCGCCTCGCCCTTCACGATGGCGCTGAGGAAGGCGGCCTTCACGTAGGCGGCCTCGTCCACGCCCGGCGGCACGCGGTTGGTGATCAGGTCGACGAGGAAGGCCTCTTCGCCGGCGGGCGGGTTCTTCAGCAGCTCCACGAGCTGCGCGGTCCACTCCGCGCTGAGCGGCTTGGGCACGATGCCCTGGGCGGCGCGTTCCTGAACATGGCTGCGATAGGCTTCGAGCACGGCGAGACTCCTCGGTGGGTTCAGCGGGAATGGCAGCCGCGGCGGCGCGGGTGCCGGAAAAACCGGCCGGCAGTATAGAGGAAGCGGGAGCGGCTGTTAATTGAACGATGCCCGGTATAAGGCGCGGAAATGACCGCGCCACGGGGGTGCGGCTCCAGCGCGTCCGGGCGCGCGGCCCCTCATGCCGAACGCAGGCGCTTCCTGAGTTGCGCTGCAGCAACCCATGCCGCGTACAGCGCGATCCAGTAGATCAGGCCGAGGATCGCGATCGCGCGCACGCCGTTGCCGTCCTGGCCCAGCGACGCGAGCGGGAAGCGCGGAATGGGCGCCTCGACAGCGCGAAGGCACAGCAGCACGGCAAACAGGAGCAGGGCCGACACCGCTGCCGCGGCGAGCTTGCCCAGGCGATCGCCGCAGAAATGTCCGTCCACTGTCCGCACAAGGGCAGGGATTCCCGCGAGGAGCAGCACCCAGACCATTACCATCAGAGCAGACATTCGCGAGCACTCGTCGCCGGACTCATCGCGGCATGCTATGTGACGGGAGGGGCCTGCGAAAGCACCCGAGCGGAGCCCGCCGGCCGCCGGACGGCGATCCGCGCTAGAATGGCCCCCCTTTTTCGATCCACCCGGAGCCGGGTATTCCGCGACATGCGCTGGCGCCCCCGTTCGATCCTGCAATTGATCCTGCTGGGCTTCCTGACGGTGGTCGCGCCGCTGAGCGCCGCGGTGGTGCTGGCCGTGCAGACGCTGGTGGAGCAGGCCGTGGACAACGCCAGGCTCAACGAGCGCACCGTCACCCTGACCCGCTCGACGCAGCAGTTGCAGAGCGACCTGCTCGACCTCGAGCGGCGCACGCGCCAGTACGCCACGCTGGGGGATGCGTCCCTGCTGCGCCTGGTCCTGGAGGGGCTCGATGACCTGCAGGCGACACTGGCCACCATTGGCGAGCGCCTCGACGCCGGGGGCGCCGCCGTTGCCGCACGCCTGGGCGATCAGCTGCGCGACCTGAAGCACGAGTTGACGCTGGTGCCGGGGGATGCCGCGCGCCTGGAGACGGCGCTGGCGCTGTTCGACCCGATCAGCCGCGAGGCGCAGGCGACCGGGCACAGCAGCAGGCTGCAGGTCGACGCGGAGCTCGCGGCGCAGTTGCTCGCAGCGGACGCCACACGCACGCGCATGATCCTCATCGCCTCCGCCCTGGCGCTGCTGACGGTGCCGCTCGCGCTGTTGTTCACCTACTGGATCAACCAGCCGATCCGCCAGCTCGAGCAGGTGATCCGCCAGCTCGGGAGCGCCCGCGCCGGGGGAGCCATCCGCATCCAGGGTCCGCGGGAAATGCAGCTGCTGGGCCGCCAGCTCTCGTGGCTGCGCGATCAGCTGGCGGAGCTCGATGCGCAGAAGCAGCAGTTCCTGCGCCACATCTCGCACGAGCTGAAGACCCCGCTGGCCAGCCTGTGCGAGGGAGCCGACCTGCTGGCCGAAGGCGTCGTCGGTCCGGCGCTGAACCCGGCGCAGCGCGAAATCGTGTCCATCGTGCAGCAGAACAGCAAGGAACTGCAGCGGCTGATCGAGAACCTGCTCGACTACAACCAGCTGTTGCACCGCGACGACGTGAGGCCGCGCGAGGTCGCGCTGACGCCGCTGGTTGCCGAGATCGTCGACTCGCATCGCCTGGGCTTCAAACGCCACGGCCTCGCGCCCGTGCTGCGCGACGAGCAGTCGCATTGGGTGCTGGACGCCGGCAAGCTCAGGGCCGCGCTCGACAACCTGGTCTCCAACGCGGCGAATTACGCGAGCCAGGACAGCGAGGTGCTGATCCACTGGCGCGTGCACCGGGACATGCTCGAGATCGACGTGGCGAACCACGGATCCGTCATCCCGGCGGACGAGGCGGAGCGCATCTTCGAGCCGTTTTTCCAGGGCTCGACGGGCCGTCGCGGTGCGATCAAGGGCTCGGGCATCGGCCTGAGCGTGGCGCGCGAATGCATCGAGTCGCAGGGCGGTTCGCTGCGACTGGTGCAGCGCAAACCCTACAGCACCTGCTTTCGCATCACCCTGCCGCGGCTGGAGGAGCACGCATGAGAATCCTCGTCCTGCTGCTCGCCGGCGTGCTGCTGGCCGGATGCCAGGCGGCGCCGCCGCTGGCCCCCGCGCCCGCGCCGGCAATGCCGCAGGCGCCGGACCCGGACAGCGTCATGCTGTCGGAATGGGTGCGCGAGGCCGACAGCGCACTTCAACTGTCGGCCCGGGAAGCGCGCGCGCAGCTCGCATCCGTTCAGGCGGACTCCCCGACGCCCGCGCAGCGCTACCGCGTGGCCCTGCTGCACCAGCAACTCGGCGAGTGGAACTCGTGGGCGCTGGCGCGCGACACCATGCGCGCGCTGCGTGCCGACGAGACGCTGCCGCCGGACGTGCGCCGCCTGGCCGGCCTGCTGGAGACCTTCAACCAGTCGCGCATCAACGCAGAGCAGCAGCGCACGGAACTGCGCGAGGCGCTGGCCGGGCAGGAGGCGCTGCTCGTGCAGAGGCACGGCGAGCTGCGAGCGCTGGAAGAGAAGATCCGCTCGCTCACGACCCTCGAGGACAGCATGCACCAGCGGCGCGAAGAGCAGGGCGGGCAGCGTTGAACGCCGCGCGCGGACGGATACTGCTGGTCGACGACGACCCGAGCCTGATGCGGCTGCTGGTGCTGCGCCTGGAGGCCGAGGGCTTCGAGGTGGTCACCGCCGCCAGCGGGACCGAGGCGCTGCAGCGCCTGCGCGGGCGCCCGGTCGAGCTGATGATCTCGGACCTGCGCATGGAAGGCATGGACGGCATCGAACTGTTCGAGCACGTCCAGCACTATTACCCGGGCCTGCCGGTGATCATCATCACGGCCCAGGGATCGATCCCCGACGCGGTTGCCGCGACCCAGAAAGGGGTGTTCGGCTTCCTCACCAAGCCGATCGAGCGCGAGCAGCTGAAGAGCCTGATAGAGCGCGCGCTCAGCGTGTCGGCGGCGAGCCGCCCGCCGGCGACGCGCGACGGCTGGCGCGATCATATCCAGTCGCGCAGCCAGGTGATGGAGCGGCTGCTGCAGACCGCGCAGCAGGTCGCGTCCAGCA
>CAYXJM010000333.1:0-3530 GCA_964465455.1 uncultured Klebsiella sp. | reverse complement strand
TACACCGCCGGCACCACCACCAGCGTCAGCAGCGTGGAGCTGACCATGCCGCCGATCACGGCCACGGCGAGCGGGCCGTTGCTGTCGGATCCGGCGCCGACGCCGACCGCGGCCGGCAGCATCGCGAGGATGATCGTCATCGAGGTCATCAGCACCGGGCGCATGCGGATCGGACAGGCCTCGGTGAGCGCCGCGTCGATCGAGCGCCCCTGCGCGCGCAGCTGGTTCGTGAGGTCGATCAGCAGGATCGAGTTCTTCGCCACCAGCCCCACCAGCAGCACCAGGCCGATCATCGAGAACACGTTGATCGTGTTGCCCGTGGCCCACAGCGCGAACACGCCGCCGATGATCGCCAGCGGCTGCGCCACCATGATCATCAGCGGCTGGATGAAGGAGTTGAACTGGCTCGCCAGCACCATGTAGACGAGGATGATCGCGGTCACGAAGGTGAGCAGCATGTACTTCGACGTCTTGCGGAACTCGTCGGCGCGACCGGCGAGCTTGACGTGATAGCCGGGCGGCAGCAGCTCGCGCGCGATCCGGAGCAGCCGCGTGCCGGCCTCCGCTTCCGGTATCGTCGGTGCGGTATAGAAGCTCGCCGCGTACTGCAGGTCGTAGCGTCCGATCACCGCGGGGCCGACCGTGCGGCGCAGGCTGGCCACGCTGTCGAGGCGCAGCAGCTCGCCCGAGGCCGTGCGCAGCCAGATGCGCGAAAGGTCCTCCGCGCGCGCCAGTTCGCCCGGCGCCGCCTTCAGGCGGATGTCGTAACGCTCGCCGTCGCCCGGCACGTCGTTGTAGTTCGCCACGTCCCAGCCGCCCGCGAGCACGCCCAGCGCCATCGCGACGTCGCCGCCCGAGAGCCCCGCGGCGGCCAGCTGTTCGCGGTCCACGCTGAGCTCCAGCTGCGGCAGCGAGAGCTGCAGGTCGAGGTCGAGCTTGCCCAGCGTGCCCTCTTCCAGCAGCCGCTCGCGCAGCCGATGGGCCTGGCGCGCCACGCCGTCCAGCTCCGGGCCGACCAGCACGAAGTGCAGCGGCTCGCCGCGCATGCCGCCGATCGGCGAGGCCGGCGACGGGAAGGCCTCGACGCCGGCGATGCCGGAGAGCTCGGCGTCCACGCGATCGATGATCTGCTGCTGGCTCGCGCGCCGTTCGTGCCACGGCCGCAGGTGCACGATCACGGTGGCCTCGCTGACCTGCGCCGCCTGGCCCTGGCCGATCGTCGAGAAATAGCCCTCGACCTCGGGCTGGCGCTTCAGCACGGCCTCGACGCGCGCGAGCTGCTCGCTCGCGTGCTCGATCGAGGAGCCGAGCGGCACCTTCACGGTGACCATGAAATACCCCTCGTCCATCTCGGGGAACAGGCCCTTGCCGATCTGCCCGAACAGCCAGCCGCTCGAGAGCACCGCGATCACCGTGAACAGCACGATGCGCCAGCGCATGCGCAGCGTGAACGCCACCACGCGCCGGTACCCGCCCTCGAGCGCATCGAGCCAGGCGCCGAGCCGGCGCGCCACCGGCCCCTCGCCCGAATGCAGGCGCAGGTGCCGCGAGCACAGCATCGGCGTCAGCGTGAGCGAGACGAACAGCGAGACCAGCACGCCGACGCTGACCACGGTCGCGAAGGCCTCGAACATGCGCGCGATCATGCCCTGCATGAAGATCACCGGCGCGAAGATGGAGACCAGCGTCAGCGTGGCCGCGACCACGGCCATCGTCACCTCGTTCGTGCCCGCGATGGTCGCGGTGTGCGCATCGGCGCCCGGATCCTCGCCGTGGCGGAACACGCTCTCGAGCACCACGATCGCGTCGTCCACCACCACGCCTATCAGCAGCAGCAGGCCGAGCAGCGTCATCGTGTTGAAGGTGTAGCCCAGGAAGTAGATCGCGGCGACGGCGCCCAGCAGCGAGACCGGGATCGCCGCCGAGACGATCGCCGTGGCGCGCAGGTTGCGCAGGAAGCCGAGCACCACCAGCGCGGTGAGCAGCGTGCCGAGCACGAGGTGCTCCTCGAGCGCCGCGACGATCTGCCCGATCAGTTCCCCCTCGTCGTGCGCGATGCCGATCTCGAGCCCCGGCGGCAGCTGCGGCACGATGTCCTCGGCGAGCCGGCGCTTCACTTCCTGCACGATTCCCACCGTGTTGGCGCCTTTCACCTTCACGATGCCGATGCCCACCGTGGGCTCGCCGTTGAAGCGCGCCAGCACGCGGAAATCCGCCAGGCCGTCCTCGATGTGCGCCACGTCGCCGAGCCGGATCGGCGCGCCGTCGCGGTGCGCCACGACCATGGCAGCCAGCGATTCGAGGTCGTGGAACTCGAGGTCCGCCTTCAGCAGGTCCTCGCCGGTGCCGCCGACCAGGAAGCCGCCCGGCAGCCTCACGTGCTCGCGCCGGAACGCGTTCTGCACGTCCTGCACGGTGATGCCGAATGCCGCCATGCGGTCGAGCTCGAGCTCGACGCGGATGGTGCGCTCGCGCACGCCGCCGATGCGCACCTCGCCGACGCCCTGGATCGTTTCGAGGCGCTTCTTGACCTGGTTCTCGGCGTAGACGTTCAGCTGCTGCAGCGTGCGATCGCCGCTCAGCGTGAGCCACATCACCGGTGCCGCGCCGACCTCCACCTTCGCGACGACCGGCGGGTCCGCCTCCTCGGGCAGCTGCGGCAGCACCTGGTTGACCTTGGCCTGCACCTCGTTGAAGGCGACGTCGGTGTCCTTGTCGAGGCTGAACTTCACGCGCACCACGGAGCGGTCGGGCGTCGACAGCGACTCGACGTGATCGATGCCCGAGACGCCGTTCACGGCCTTCTCGATGACGTTCGTGATGCTCGAGTCGATGATGTCGGGATTCGCGCCCGGCAGCAGCGTGACCACCGAGATCATCGGGAAATCCACGTCCGGTGTGCGATCGACGCCGATGCGATCGAAGCTGATCAGCCCGAACAGCACCAGCACGCCCGACAGCATGTACGCCAGCACATGCCGGCGCACCGAGATCTCGGGCAGGTTCACGGCGCCTTCTCCGCGAGGCGCACCGGGGCGCCCTCGCTGAGATAGGCGGCGCCCTCGACCGCCACCGTGTCGCCGGCCGCGAGGCCGGACAGGATCTCCACGAAGCCGTCGAAGCGCTCGCCCGGCGTGACCACGCGCTGCAGGGCCTTGCCGTCGCGGATCACGTAGACCACCTCGCCCGCGGGGCGCCGCACCAGGCTCTGTTCGGGCACCACCACGGCGTTCGGGTGCATCGCGAGCACGATCTCGCCGCGCACCGTCGCGTCGGGACGCCACGCGCCGGGGTTTTCCAGGTCCACGATCGCCCACACGGCGCGGTTTGCCTCGCCCACCGCGGGACGCAGTTCGGTGATCACGCCCGCGGCGTGCAGGTCCGGCGTGAGCGGCGAGCCCAGCGTCACGGCGAGTCCGGGCGCGACCCTGGCCGCGAGCGGCTCGGGGACGGGCAGCAGCGCGCGCAGGGTGGCGCTGGTCGCGATCTCGAACAGGGGGCTGCTGTTTAATGAGAAGGCGACCACCGAG
>CAYXJM010000332.1:0-3549 GCA_964465455.1 uncultured Klebsiella sp. | reverse complement strand
CAACTACGGCAGCTTCTCGCTGACGCTGGCGCGCCATCCCTCGGAGACCGAGGAGAGGCTGATGATGCGCGTGCTGGCCTTCGCGCTGCACGCCGATCCGGCGCTGGAGTTCGGGCGCGGCATCTCAAGCGAGGACGAGCCGGATCTGTGGCTCAGGGACGCCACCGGCGCGATCCGGCTGTGGATCGACGTCGGCCTGCCCGACGAGCGGCGCCTGCGCCGTGCCGCGGGGCGCGCCGAACGGCTCGTCGTGATCGCCTACGGCGGGCGCGGTGTCGACGTGTGGTGGGACAAGGTCCGCGAGGCGCTGGCGCGCCTGCCCGCGCTCACGGTGCTCGCGATCCCTTACGAGGCCGGGCGCGCGCTGGCGGCGCTGGCCGACAGGGCGATGCGCCTGCAGTGCACGGTGCAGGAGCAGCAGGTCTACCTGGGCGACGCGGCGCACTCGGTGCTGATCGAGCCCGTGACGCTGCGCGCGCACTAGGACACCGTCGTGTACGCACGCGCGCATGCCGAGCGCCATCCCGACCAGCCCTGCGTGATCATGGCCGGCTCCGGCGAGACCCTGAGCTACGCCCAGCTCGAGTCGCGGGCCAACCGGCTCGCGCAGCTGCTGCGGCGCCAGGGCCTCGAGCGCCTCGATCACTACGCGATCTTCATGGAGAACAACGCGCGCTACATCGAGGCCTGTGCGGCCGGCGAGCGCGCGGGCCTGTACTACACCTGCATCGACTCGCACCTGAATGCCGACGAGCTCGCGTTCATCGTGAACGACAGCCTCGCGCGCGTGCTCATCACCTCGCGCGCGCAGCGCGAGGTGGCGCTCGCCGCGCTCGCGTCGTGCCCGCGCCTCGAACTGCTGCTGATGCTGGATGCCGGCGCCGGGGACGCGCCGTTCGTCGATTACGAGACTGCGATCGCCGCCATGCCGGCGACACCGGTCGCGGACGAGTCGCTCGGCGGCGCGATGCTCTATTCCTCCGGCACCACGGGGCGGCCGAAGGGCGTGCTGCGCCCGCTGCCGGAGGCCGCGCCCGGGGAGCTCACGCCGCTCTTCGGTGCCCTGCACGCGATGTGGCAGTACCGCCCGGGCATGGTCTACCTCTCGCCGGCGCCGCTGTACCACTCCGCGCCGCAGGCGGCGGTCAACCTGACGCTGCGCAGCGGCGGCACCGCCATCGTCATGGAGCGCTTCGACCCCGAGCAGTTCCTGGCGCTGGTCGAGCGCCACCGCGTGAGCCACACCCAGCTCGTGCCCACGATGTTCAGCCGCCTGCTGAAACTGCCCGCGGCCGTGCGCGCGCGTTACGACATCGCCTCGCTGGAGTGCGCCGTGCACGCGGCCGCGCCCTGCCCGCCGCAGGTCAAGCGCGAGATGATCGCCTGGTGGGGCCCGGTGATCCACGAGTACTACGGCGCGACCGAGGGCCTCGGGCTCGCGGCCTGCGACACGGCCGAATGGCTGGCGCATCCCGGCAGCGTCGGTCGCGTGCTGTTCGGCGAGATACACATCCTCGACGAGGCGATGGAGGAATGCGCGACCGGCGTGCCCGGCACGATCTGGTTCCGCACCGTCACCCCGTTCGAATACTTCAACGACCCCGTGCGCACGCGCGAGGCGCGCTCCGCCGACGGCAGCATGGGCACCGTGGGCGACGTCGGCTACCTGGACGCCGACGGCTTCCTGTACCTCACCGACCGCAAGTCCTACACGATCATTTCCGGCGGGGTGAACGTCTATCCGCAGGAATGCGAGAACCTGCTGATCACGCACCCGAAGGTAGCGGATGCCGCCGTCTTCGGCGTGCCGAACGAGGACCTCGGCGAGGAGGTCAAGGCCGTGGTGCAGCCTGTGCCCGGTGTGCACCCCGGTCGCGAACTGGAAGCGGAACTGATCGCCTTCTGCCGCGAGCGCCTCGCCGCACTGAAGTGTCCCCGCAGCGTGGACTTCGCGGCGGAACTGCCGCGCACGCCGACCGGCAAGCTGCTGAAGCGCCTGCTGCGCGACCGTTACTGGGCCGGCCGGCAGAGCCGGATCGTCTGAGCGCCGTGGAACACGCCTCGCGCACGGTGCGCGCCGTCTTCGTCGGCCTCGGCATGATCGCGCTCGCGCTCGGCATCGCCGGCATCGTGCTGCCGGTGCTGCCGACCACGCCCTTCGTGCTGCTGGCGGCGGCCTGCTTCGCGCGCGGCTCGACGAAGTTCCACGACTGGCTGCTGGCGCACCCGCTGTTCGGACCGATGATCGTGGAGTGGAACGAGTACGGCAGCATCCCCTGGCGCACCAAGATCGTGGCGATCGTGCTGATGAGCGCGACGCTCGGCAGCTCGATCGTGTTCTTCGTGGAACCGCGCTGGCTGAAGGCCGCGCTGGCGGTGCTGGGACTGGTCCTCGCCACCTGGCTCTACCGCGTGCCGTCGCGCGACCGGCCGTAGGTCGGCATTCATGCCGACTGGTGCCTGCGGGGATGCGGCGGGTTCGGCTTTGCCGGACCCTTGTCGGGCTGAAGCCCGACCTACTTGCCATGGTGAGGGTGTGCGGCGAATATGCCGTCCACGGCGCCGGGACCGAACAGCACATGAACAAGCAATTCACTGCGGACGAGCTCGCCTTCCGCGACGAGGTGCGCGCCTTCCTGCGCGAGCGGCTTCCCGAAGACATCAGCCACAAGGTGCGCAACGACCTCGTCCTCGGGCGCGACGACTACGTGCGCTGGCAGAAGGTCCTGCACGCGCGCGGCTGGGCCGGCGTCAACTGGCCCGTGGAGCACGGCGGCACCGGCTGGACGCCGGTGCAGAAGTACATCTTCGCGGGCGAGTGCGCCGCCGCGTACGCCCCGCGCATCGTGCCCTTCGGCCTCGCGATGGTGGGCCCCGTGATCTACACCTTCGGCAACGCGGAACAGAAGGCGCGCTTCCTGCCCGACATCCTCGCGAGCAACGTGTGGTGGTGCCAGGGCTACTCCGAGCCGAACGCCGGTTCCGACCTCGCCTCGCTGCGCACCAGCGCGGTCCGCGACGGCGATCACTACGTGGTGAACGGCACCAAGACCTGGACCACCATGGGCCAGTGGGCCGACTGGATCTTCTGCCTGGTGCGCACCGGCGGCCCCGAACTGAAGCCCCAGCAGGGCATCAGTTTCCTGCTGATCGACATGCGCACGCCCGGCATCCGCGTCTCGCCGATACGACTGCTCGACGGCACGCCGGAAGTGAACGAAGTGCACTTCGACAACGTGCGCGTGCCGGCGGCGAACCTCGTCGGCGAGGAGAACCGCGGCTGGACCTGCGCGAAGTACCTGCTGACGCACGAGCGCACCGGCATCGCGCAGGTCGCGAAATCGCGCGTGCGCCTCGCCCGGCTGAAGGAGATCGCGCGCGCCACCGCTCACGAAGGCGCGCCGCTGCTCGAGGATCCCCTGTTCGCGCGCCGCGTCGCCGAGGTGGAGACCGACCTGATCGCGCTCGAATACACCGAGCTGCGCGCGCTGGCCAGCGTCAGCACCGGCAAGGCGCCGGGGCCGGAGTCCTCGATCCTGAAGATCAAGG
>CAYXJM010000331.1:0-3551 GCA_964465455.1 uncultured Klebsiella sp. | reverse complement strand
TGAATGCCGACCCACATGAATGCCGACCTATGCCTTGAGCCAGTGGTAGTAGACCACCGGGAGCACCAGCAGCGCGTGCCCGGGCATGATGCCGACGATCGTGAGCAGGATCGGCGCCATGATGATCAGCGCCACGCCGTAGCTGCGGACTTGCGCCACCACCAGCAGCCAGATCAGCACCAGGCCCGCGGCGTAGGCGGCGTCCTCGCCGTGGGTGCTGGTGCTCGGTACCGCCTGCTCGGCGATCGGCATGGGCACGCGGGATTCCATCTTCAAGGCGGCGCTCGCGAGGCGCGTGCCGAAGGAGCAACGATGAGCGACGGACCTGCACCGCGGATCACGCCCGACACCGCTCCGATCGAGGCTCATGCCGCCACCGCGCGCGCGCTGCTCGAGATCGCGCGGGTCTTTCTGCGCCTGGGATGCCTGTCCTTCGGGGGGGCAATCGCGCACATCGGCTACCTGCGCGGCGAGTTCGTCGCCAAGCGCAAGTGGCTCGACGACGCGCACTACGCCGACCTCGTCGCGCTCTGCCAGTTCCTGCCGGGGCCCGCCAGCAGCCAGGTGGTCTTCGCGCTCGGGATGCTGCGCGCCGGGCTGCCCGGGGCACTGCTGGCATCGACGTGCTTCACGCTTCCCTCCGCCCTGTTGATGATCGGCTTCGCCTACGGTGTCGCCAGCGGATGACAGGCGCAGGTCTCGCCGTCTGCCGCGGCATTCAGCGTGCGCAGGATGCCGCAGTCGTCGGCCACGGCGTGTGCGCCGCAGCACGCCTGCAGCGCCAGCAGTTGCCGCTCGAGTTGCCGGAGTTGCCCGATCCGCTCGCGAACCGCCGCGACATGCACAGCCACCATGCGGTCGATGTCCGCGCACGCGCGCTCCGGGTGTTGCCGGAACTCCAGCAGCGACCTCACCTCGGCCAGCGACATGTCGAGCGAGCGGCAATGGCGGATGAACTGCAGCGTTTCGCGATGGCCATGACCATACTGGCGGTAGCCCGCGGCCGAACGCGGCGGCTCGGCCAGCAGCCCTGCCTTCTCGTAGTAGCGGATGGTCGGGACGTCGACCCCCGTCGACCTCGCCAGTGCACCGATACGCATCGCACGCCGCTCCTGTGTTCGCTTGACCCTATAGTAACTTCAGGGTTTTCAATGTCCAGCATGCCTCACCACAGGGGTCCGCGATGAGTACCCACGACACCTGCTGCAACCACGACAACGAGCGTTCGGCGCCCGCGGCGCCGACGCCGCCACCACCGCGCGACCAGAGCGCCACCCGCACCACAGTGCGCATCGACGGCATGGACTGCCCGACGGAGGAGCGACTGATTCGCGACAAGCTCGGGGGCTTCCCGGGAGTCAGCGATCTCGGCTTCGACCTGCTGGCGCGCCGCCTGACCGTGGTCCACGCCGCTGACACGCTGCCGTCGATTCTGGACGCGCTGCGCGGGCTCGGCTTCGAACCGGTTCCCGAGGGCGAGACTGCCGCGCAGGGCACTCCGGCGCCCGAAGGGCCGGTAGTCGCGCGCCGCGAAGCGCTGCTGCTAGCCATCGCCGGTGCGGCCGCCATCGCGGCCGAGGTGGTGCACTGGATGGACGGCAATCGCTGGCTCGGTGCCGCGCTCGCCGTGCTCGCAATCGGCTGTGCCGGCATCGACACCTACAGGAAAGGCTGGATCGCACTGAGGAACGGCGTCCTGAACATCAATGCGCTGATGGCCATCGCCGTTACCGGCGCGATGGCGATCGGCGAGTGGCCGGAAGCGGCCATGGTGATCGTGCTCTTCGCCGTCGCCGAACTGATCGAGCGCCTGTCGCTGGAACGGGCCCGTCACGCGGTGCGCCGCCTGATGGAACTGACGCCGGCCACGGTGACGCTGCGCGCTGCCGATGGACGCTGGAGTGAGGTGCCGCTCGCGCAGGCGAGCGTGGGCGCGCGAATGCGCGTGCGTCCCGGCGAGCGCATCGCGCTCGACGGCACGGTCGTGCTAGGGGAATCGAGCGTCGACCAGGCCCCGATCACCGGCGAAAGCCTGCCCGTGGACAAGGTGCCGGGAGATCCCGTTTATGCCGGAAGCATCAACGAAGGCGGCGCGCTGGAAGTCGCGATCACCGCGCTCAGCGAGGACTCGACCGTCGCGCGCATCATCCACGCCGTGGAGGCCGCGCAGAGCCGCCGCGCACCCACGCAGCGTTTCGTCGACCAGTTCGCGCGCATCTATACGCCAGCGGTGTTCGCCCTGGCCGTGCTGATCGCGCTGCTGCCGCCGTTGCTGATGGAGCAGCCGTGGCTCACGTGGATCTACCGTGCGCTGGTGATGCTGGTGATCGCCTGTCCCTGCGCGCTGGTAATCTCGACACCGGTCACGGTGGTGAGCGGGCTCGCGGCCGCCGCGCGGCGCGGCATCCTGATCAAGGGCGGCGTGTTCCTGGAGAACGGCCGACAGATCAAGGCCATTGCGCTCGACAAGACCGGCACGCTGACGCTGGGACGACCCGCCGTGGTCGACTTCGTCGCCTTCGAGGCGCGCGCGCTCGTATTGCGGCAAGCGGCGAGCCTAGCGTCGCATTCAGACCATCCGGTGTCGCAGGCGATCGCGCGCTTTGCCGACGGCGTGACGCAGCCGATCGACCCGGTCGCGATGAGTGCGCTTCCGGGGCGCGGGGTGGTCGCCATGCTGCACGGCGCGCGCCGGTATCTCGGCAATCACCGCCTGGCCGAGGAGCTGAAAGTCTGCAGCCCGGAACTGGAAGCGCAGTTGAAAGACATCGAGGCACAGGGCAGGACCACGAGCCTGCTGATCGCCGACGATCGCGTGCTGGGCGTGTTCGCCGTCGCCGACACGGTGCGCGAGAGCAGCCGCGATGCCGTGGCCGCACTGCACGCGCTCGGAGTGCACACGACCATGCTGACCGGCGACAACCCGCTGACCGCGCGGAGCATCGCCGCCCAGGTCGGTATCGAGACGATCCGCGCCGAACTGCTGCCCGCCGACAAGCTGACGGCCATCGAGGAAATGAAAGCGCGGCACGGCGTCGTGGGTATGGTCGGCGACGGCATCAACGACGCGCCAGCGCTGGCACGCGCCGACATCGGCTTCGCGATGGGTGCCATCGGTTCGGACACCGCGCTCGAGACAGCCGACGTCGCGCTGATGGACGACGACCCGCGCAAGCTCGCCGAGTTCATCCGTCTGAGCCGCCGCACGGCGCGCATCCTGCGCCAGAACATCGCGCTCGCGCTCGGCATCAAGGCGGTCTTCCTGCTGCTCGCGATCCTCGGCAGCGCGACGCTGTGGATGGCGGTATTCGCCGACATGGGCGCGAGCCTGCTCGTGGTGGCGAACGGGCTGCGGCTGCTGAACGGCGCGCGCAATCCGCGCTGAACCCGCCCCGGCGCCCAGCGCCGGCGGCACGGGGCGCTTCAGCGTGGCGCGACCAGCCCTTGCGCCAGTCGCAGGTCCGCATTCGTGCGGACATCAGTCCGCCGTGGCACGGCGCCAGTTGTAGTGGTAGTAGACCACCGGGATCACGAACAGCGTCAGCAGCGTC
>CAYXJM010000330.1:0-3553 GCA_964465455.1 uncultured Klebsiella sp. | reverse complement strand
CGGTGCGCGCTCGACTGCGAGAGCAGCCACAGCGGGTGCACCACGTCGAGCAGGTTGCAGGCGTCGACGTTCACCGACTCGAAGCCCGCGTTGGCGCGGATGTGCGCGAGGATCGTGTCGAGCGCCGCCTCGGGCCAGGGCACGGGCCGGTCGAACTGTGCGTAGGTGCCGCGCGTGAGGCGGTAGAAGCCGTTGACCGGCTCCAGCCAGCCGTCCTCGGGCCGTGGTTCGCCCCACAGCCCGGTCTGCGGATTGCAGGCGCCCTGCAGCCACGCGAACAGCGGACCGACCGGGCCCGACAGGCCGAAGTGATGCCGGTTCATCCACAGCGCGGTGCCGAGCGCGTCGACCCAGGCGCCGGCGCCCCAGGCGTTCTCGCGCCACGGCTGGCGCGCGAGCAGCGCCTGCAGTTGCCCGGGGCCGATCGCCTGCACGGCCTGCAACGGCGCGCGGAAGCCGGCGCCCAGGCACTGCAGCGCGTAGCCGAGCGAGAGCACCATGTACGCGCTGTGGCCGTCGTTCATCTCCGCGGCGACGTAGCCCGCGCGCGGCGGGGCGAGCGGATCGAAGGGCATGCCGGACGCCTCGTCCTGGCAGGCCTGCAGGCGCTCGATCAGCGCGGCGGCGCCCTGCCCGGGCGGCAGGCCGCCGAAGGCCGCGGCGATCTCGATGGCGTCGGCGAGCGGACGGATGGTCGCGGGCCGCGTGCCCGGGATGTCCGTGTAGCCGCTCACGTCGCCGGAACGCACTTCGCTGCGCGCGATGATCCCGGGCCACTGCTCGGCGGCGCGCCGCCCGAGATCGGCGAGCGCCTGGGCCACCGATGGCCGGCGAGTCGCTGCCTGCGCGCGCTCGCGCCGGTCGCGCAGCACGCGCGCCGGGTTGCCCGCCACCACGGCCCAGTCCGGCACGTCGCGCGTCACCACGGCGCCGGCGGCGACGATCGAGTGGCTGCCGACCGTGACGCCGTCCAGCAGCAGCGCGCCCGAGCCGATCCAGACGTCGTCGCCGATGCGGATGCCCTGCGACGACAGGCCCTGCGCGTGGATCGGCAGGTCGAGCCGGGCGTGGTTGTGGTTGAAACCGAGGATGCTCGCGTGCGCGCCGACGCGCACGTGGTCGCCCATCTGCACGCGCCCGCGCACCACCGCGAACGGGTTGACGGTGCAGTGGCTGCCGGCGGCGAGCTCGTCGGTCACGTAGGCGTCGGCCGCGATGTAACAGTCGTCGCCGAGCGTCACCTGCTTCGGCACCAGCCCGGCACGCGGCGACACGTAGCAGCGCGCGCCGCAGCGCAGCCTGCCCGCAGCGGCCCAGTGCGACTGGAAGGCGAGTTGCCGTTCGCGGGCCTCCTGCGGCGCTTCGCCCCAGAACAGCCACGGGCAGTAGTCGAAGCGGGTCGCCTGTGCGTCGCCCGCCGGATCCGGCGCGGCGCCCGCACCGGCGCCGCCGGCGCCCTGGCGATCGATCCAGCGCAGGAAGACCACGGTCGCGGGCTGGCGCAGCGTGCCGTAACGCAGTTCGCTCGTGCGCGCCTTCGGCTCGGGGACGATGGCGGTGTCGGCCAGCTGCTCGGGCGTGAAGCGGCTGGTGTCGAGGTATTCCCGCACCGCGTGCTGCATGTCGGCGAGATCGTGCCGGCCCGCGAGAATCTGCCGGTGCAGGCGCGGCGTGTGCGTGCCGCCCAGCTCGTTGCGCCCGGCGAGGCGACCCTGCAGCAGGCCGAGACCCGCCTTCAGGCTCAACTGCTCGAACGAGCGTACCGAGTAGTGGCGCAGCACCGCGTGGCGCAGGGTCGTCGCGGGCTGGGCGGAGAGCTCCCGGCAGCCCTTGAACACGATGCGGTGGCTGCCCTTCTCCAGGTCGTAGCGATCCAGGTACGGGCGGATCAGGTGCGCGTTCAGCGCGAGCTTCCACACGTAGGGGTTCTGCGCCGGATCCGGCGGCGGGTAGTCGTAGCGATGGCGCAGCCGCCGCGCCGGGTGCAGCTCGGCGGGGTCGTCCGCGGCGGTCGGCACGTGCTGGATCCAGCGCAGCCTGGCGTGCGTGGTGCCGAGCGCCGCGAGCTCGGCCTCCAGCGCCGCGCGGCCGTCGGCGTCGAGGAACTCGTCGGCATCGAGCGGGATCACCCAGTCCGGATCGAAGCGGGCCACGGCGTCCGCGAGCAAGGCGTTCGTCACGAGTGCCTGCGCGAAAGCCGCGGTCTCGATGTGCGTCACCGTGAGCGCCAAGCCCTCGTCGACCAGCGCCTGCAGGATCTCGCGCGTGCCGTCCAGCGTGTTGTGCTCCGCGATCAGCATGTGGTCCACGTACGCGAGGTTGTCGCGCACGAAGGCCTCGACCACGTCGGCCTCGTTGCCGATCATCGAGATCGAGACGAGCCGCAGCGCGCCGCCCGCAGGCGCGTAGTCCGCGGGCGCGTCGTTCGCGGGCGCGGGCGCCGGGGAGGCCTCCGGCGCCGGCCGCGCCGGTGCATCCGGCGCCCACGGCTGGTCCAGCAGCGCCGCGCGCGTGGCCTCGAGGCAGGCGTGCCCGAACCACTGGTCCGGCTCGAGATAGCTGCCCTCGGCCCACTCGTTCCAGGCGTTGACGAACAGCAGCTGGCGCTCGCCCCGGAAGCCGCGTCGCGTCGACTGCACCATCGCGCGCAGCCACGCGTGGTAGGTCGCGACGGAGAAGTTCACCGTGAGGTCCGCCGCGTTCCCGCGCCGCGCGGTGTTGTCCCACGCCAGCATCAGGCCGCGATGCAGGGGGTAGTCCGGCAGCGCCCGGTCGCGGAAACCCGCGGCGATCTTCGCGTAGTCGAGCACGCCCCCGGTGAACTCCGGCCCCAGCCCCAGCGCTTGCGGCATCACCTGCGCGGGCTGCTGGAGCTGGTGCGGCGGAAACTCGCAGGCGGCGTCGAATCCGGCGGCCACCGCCTGCGCGCCCGGGAATTCGAAGGTCTCCGCCGCCACCAGGTACGGCGGCGGCAGGCCGTGGCGCGCGAGCTCCTCGCGCCACGCGCTCACCGTGGCCGCGAGGCCGGGAATCAGCCCCGCGCGATAGACCAGCAGCAGCGGCCTGCCCTCGACGCGGATGTAGCGCGGGTCCCGCAGGTACGGAACGATGCTGCGGATGAAGGCGAGGTTGTTGGCCGGGCTGTGGTCCTGGGCCACCAGCACGTCGCGGTCGCGGCCGTTCCAGCGCCGCGTCCAGTTCTCGTTGGCCCAGCACAGGCAGAACGGGAAGTCCGGCGCACCGGAGTCGAGCATCTCGCGCAACGGACGCTCGAGCAGCTGCACCCCGTCCTTGAACCAGTAGTAGTAGTAACAGAAGCCGTGAATGCCGTAGCGCCGCGCCAGCGCGGCCTGCGCCTCGCGCGCCTCGGGCAGCCGCAGGTCGTAGAAGCCGAGATCGGCCGGCAGCCGCGGCTGCCGGTGTCCGGCGAACAGCGGGCGGGCCCGCGTGACGTTGGTCCACTCGGTGAAGCCCGGGCCCCACCACGCGTCGTTCTCGGGGATCGGGTGGAACTGCGGCAGGTAGAAGGCGATCAGTCTCGGCAGCGTGTCCG
>CAYXJM010000329.1:0-3562 GCA_964465455.1 uncultured Klebsiella sp. | reverse complement strand
AGGATCCAGCGCGCGCGGATGATCTGGTCGACGTTCTCCAATACCCCTCCCGGGTGGCTCGGGTGCCCAAGGCGGCGGCAAGTATAACCGCAAGCCCCGCGCCCCGGACCGGTGCCGGGCCGTGGCCGCCCCGGTTAGCCCCGGGGCGGGGGGCTGTGCTATGATGCCGCCCTTTTGAAGCCGCCGAAATCCCGTGCGCGACAGCGTGCTGCCGCCGTCCCGGGCTTGGCCGAATGCACAGGCTTTTCAGGTTGTTATGGGCGAATTAGCAAAAGAAATCGTACCGGTCAGCATCGAGAGCGAACTGCGCCAGTCCTACCTCGACTACGCCATGAGCGTGATCGTCGGGCGGGCGCTGCCGGACGTGCGCGACGGGCTGAAGCCGGTGCACCGGCGCGTGCTGTTCGCGATGAGCGAACTCGGCAACGACTGGAACAAGGCCTACAAGAAGTCGGCGCGCATCGTGGGCGACGTGATCGGCAAGTACCACCCCCACGGCGACTCGGCGGTCTACGACACGATCGTGCGCATGGCCCAGCCCTTCTCGATGCGCTACGTGCTGGTCGACGGGCAAGGGAACTTCGGCTCGGTCGACGGCGACTCGGCCGCGGCGATGCGCTACACCGAGATCCGCATGCGCAAGATCGCGCACGAGCTGATGGCGGACCTCGACAAGGAGACCGTGGACTTCGTGCCGAACTACGACGGCACCGAGATGATCCCGGCGGTGTTCCCGACGCGCATCCCGAACCTGCTGGTCAACGGCTCCTCGGGCATCGCCGTCGGGATGGCCACCAACATCCCGCCCCACAACCTCGGCGAGGTGGTGAGGGCCTGCCTCGCGCTGATCGACAACCCGGCGCTCGAGGTCGACGACCTGATCGAGATCATCCCGGGCCCCGACTTCCCGACCGGCGGCATCATCAACGGCCGCCAGGGCATCGTGGAGGCCTACCGCACCGGGCGCGGGCGCATCTACGTGCGCGCACGCGCCGAGGTGATCACGGACGACGCCAGCGGCCGCGACACGATCGTCATCACGGAGATCCCCTACCAGCTGAACAAGGCGCGGCTGATCGAGAAGATCGCCGAGCTGGTCAAGGAGAAGCGCATCGAGGGCATCTCGGAACTGCGCGACGAGTCCGACAAGGACGGCCTGCGCGTGGTGATCGAGCTGCGCCGCGGCGAGTCCGGCGAGGTGGTGCTGAACAACCTCTATGCCCAGACCCAGCTGGAGAGCGTCTTCGGCATCAACGTGGTGGCGCTGGTCGACGGCCAGCCGCGCACGCTGAACCTGAAGGAACTGCTCGAGGCCTTCCTGCGCCACCGCCGCGAGGTGGTGACGCGGCGCACGGTGTTCCTGCTGCGCAAGGCGCGCGAGCGCGGTCACGTGCTCGAAGGCCTCGCGATCGCGCTGGCCAACATCGACGAGGTGATCGAGCTGATCCGCAATTCGCCGAGCCCCGCCGATGCGCGCGAGCGCCTGGTGGCGCGCGCCTGGACGCCGGGCACGGTGCTCGCGATGCTCGACAAGGCGGGCGCCGACGCCTGCCGCCCCGAGGACCTGCCGCGCGAGTACGGGCTGCGCGAGGGCCGTTACCACCTGTCGCCGGAACAGGCGCAGGCGATCCTCGACCTGCGGCTGCACCGCCTGACCGGCCTCGAGCACGAGAAGCTCCTCGAGGAATACCAGCAGAAGCTCGACCAGATCGCGGACTACCTCGACATCCTCGGCGACCCGCTGCGCCTGATGCGCGTGATCCGCGAGGAGCTCGAGGCGGTGCAGACCGACTACGGCGACAAGCGTCTCACCGAGATCGTCACCAGCCGGCTCGACCTCACGCGCGAGGACCTGATCCCGCAGGAGGAGCGCGTGGTGACGGTGTCGTTCAGCGGCTATGCCAAGTCGCAGCCGCTCGACGCCTACCAGGCCCAGCGCCGCGGCGGCGTGGGCCGCTCGGGCGCGCCGGTGCGCGAGGAGGACTCGATCGAGCATCTGCTGGTCGCGAACTCGCACCACACCATCCTGTGCTTCTCGAACCGCGGGCGCGTGTTCTGGCTGAAGGTCTACGAGATCCCGGTCGCCTCGCGCGGCGCGAAGGGCCGGCCGCTGGTGAACCTGCTGAAGCTCGAGGGCGACGAACGCATCACTTCGCTGCTGCCCGTCGCCTCGTTCGACGCCGAGCGCTTCGTGTTCATGGCGACCTCGGACGGCACCGTGAAGAAGACGCCGCTCGATGCCTTCTCGCGCCCGCGCGGCAACGGCCTGATCGCGATCGATCTCGGCGAGGACGACCACCTGGTCGGCACGGCGATCACCGACGGCTCGAGCGACGTGCTGCTGTTCAGCAGCGGCGGCAAGGCCGTGCGTTTCAAGGAATCCGAGGTGCGCGCGATGGGGCGAACGGCGCACGGCGTGCGCGGCATGCGCCTGCCGGCCGGCCAGCGCGTGGTGTCGCTGATCGTTCCCGACGAGAGCGCCTCGCAGGTGCTCACCCTGAGCGCCAACGGCTTCGGCAAGCGCAGCGCGACCGCGGATTTCCCGCTGCACGGGCGCGGCGGGCAGGGCGTGATCGCGATGCAGGCGAGCGAGCGCAACGGCGCGCTGGTGGGCGCGATCCGCGTCCTGCCGAGCGACGAGGTGATGCTGATCAGTGACCAGGGCACGCTGCTGCGCACGAAGGTCGAGCAGATATCGCTGCTCAGCCGCAACACGCAGGGCGTGAAGGTCATGAACGTCCGTGATGGCGAGATGCTGGTCGGCATGGCGCGCATCGCCGAGGGCGGCGCGGCGGCAGCGGGCGGCGACGACGAGGACGACGGCGGCGCCGGTCCGGCCGAAGGCTGAGGCGGATTCATTCATCGAACACGATCGGACACGACGAGGTAAGGCGGAGCCATGACACGAGTATTCAATTTCTGCGCGGGACCGGCCGCGCTGCCCGAGGCGGTACTGGCGCGCGCGCGTGACGAGCTGCTCGACTGGCACGGGCGCGGTCTCTCGGTGATGGAAATGAGCCACCGCGGCAAGGACATGGTGGGCATCGCGGAAAAGGCCGAGGCGGACCTGCGCGACCTGCTCGGCATCGGCGACGACTACGCGGTGCTGTTCCTGCAGGGCGGGGCGACGGCGCAGTTCGCCGCGGTGCCGCTCAACCTGCTCGGCACGGCCGGCAAGGCCGACTACGTGAACACCGGGCAGTGGTCGGCCAAGGCCATCGCCGAGGCGCAGAAGTACTGCGAGGTCAACGTGGCGGCCAGCTCGGAAGCCACGCGCTTCACGTCGGTGCCGCCGCAGCACGTGTGGCAGCGCTCGCCGGCGGCGGCCTACCTGCACTACACGCCCAACGAGACCATCGGCGGCGTCGAGTACGGCTGGGTGCCCGAGGTGGGCGCGACACCGCTGGTCGCCGACATGTCCTCGACGATCCTGTCGCGCCCGATCGACGTCAGCCGCTTCGGCGTGATCTACGCCGGCGCGCAGAAGAACATCGGCCCCGCGGGGCTGGTGCTCGTGATCGTGCGCCGCGACCTGCTGGGTCGTCCCGACCCGCGCACGCCC
>CAYXJM010000328.1:0-3579 GCA_964465455.1 uncultured Klebsiella sp. | reverse complement strand
GCGGCGCGCGGGAGCAGGAACTTGCCGAGGAAGAGCGACGGCGGGGGGAGCCCGGCCGCCGCCACCGCGGCGGCGAGGAACAGCGCCCCCCACAGCGCGTGGCAGGGCAGGTCGGGGCCGGCCGCCAGCCGGTCGGCGCCGGCCGGCCGGCGGCGCGCGATCGCGTCGGCCAGCAGGAACAGCACGGCGGTCGCGAAGCTGCCGTGGGGAAGGTAGTAGAGCCCGGCGGCGATGCCCGCCGCGCCCAGCGCCGACGCCGTGAGCAGCGTGCCCGCCGAGGCGACCACGAGGTGCGCCGCGAGCCGCCGCAGGCTCCCGGCCGCGAGCGCCCCCGCCATGCCGATGGCGAGCGTCGCGAGACCGAGCGGCAGCAGCCAGGGCTCGAACAGGCCGGCGAGCACCGTGCCGGTGTCGCCGAACAGCAGCGTGCCGGTGCGCAGGATCGCGTAGATCCCCACCTTGGTCATGATCGCGAACAGCGCGGCCACCGGTGCGGCGGTGGCGGCATAGGCCGCGGGCAGCCACAGCTGCAGCGGCAGCAGCGCCGCCTTCAGCGCGAAAACGGCCAGCAGCAGCAGACCGCCCGCGCGCGCCAGCCCCGCGTCCTGCGGCGGCAATGCCGCGGCCTTCAGCGCGAGGTCGGCGAGGTTCAGCGTGCCCAGCGTGGCGTACAGCAGGCCGGCCGCGAACAGGAACACGGCCGAGCCGAGCAGGTTGAGCACGACGTAGTGCAGCCCGGCGCGCGTGCGCGCGGCGCCGCCGCCGTGCAGCAGCAGCCCGTAGGAGGCGATCAGCAGCACCTCGAAGAACACGAACAGGTTGAACAGGTCGCCGGTGAGGAACGCACCGGCGAGGCCGAAGAGCTGCAGCTGGAACAGCACGTGGAAGTGCCTTCCGTGCCGGTCGGCGCCGTCGCCGGCGTGGATCGCGGCGCAGAGCGCGAGCAGCGTCGTGGTCAGCACCATCACGGCCGCGAGGCGGTCGGCGACCAGCACGATGCCCCACGGCGGCGCCCAGCCGCCGAGCCGGTACACGAGGATGTCGCCCCCGGCGACCGCGTCGAGCAACGCCAGCGCGATGCCCGCCTGCGCGAGCAGTGCGGCCAGCGTGACGGCGCGTTGCAGCGCGAACGGCATGCGGGGCAGCGCCAGCAGCGCGAGTCCCGCCACGAACGGCGCCAGCACGGGGGCAATGGCGAGGTGCGCGCTCACGCGTCCTCGCGTCCGTCGACGTGGTCGTTGCCGAGCTCGGCGCGCGCGCGCAGCCCGAGCACGATCAGGAACGCGGTCATCGCGAAGCCGATCACGATCGCGGTCAGCACCAGTGCCTGCGGCAGCGGATCGGCGTGCTGCGGCGCAGCGCCGATGACCGGCGGGCTTCCCGCCACGAGGCGGCCGGTCGCGAACAGGAAGAGGTTCACGGCGTACGAGAGCAGGGTGAGCCCGAGCACCACCGTGAAGCCGCGCGGGCGCAGCACCAGGTAGACGCCGCAGCCGGTGAGCACGCCGATGGCGATCGCGAACAGTGCCTCCATCACGGCTCTCCCGCGTGGCTCGCGCGGTGCAGCAGGCCGAGGTTGATCAGGATCAGCAGGCTCGCGCCGACCACGACCAGGTACACGCCGAGATCGAACGCCATGGCCGAGGCCAGCTCGAAGCCGCCGACGAGCGGCAGTTCCGCGTGCACGAAGGCCGACGTGAGGAAGGGCCGGCCGAAGGCCCAGCTCGCCGCGCCCGTCAGCAGGGCGGCGCCGAGGCCGAGCGCGATCAGCGGCTGGGTGCGTGCGGGAAGGCGCGCCTCGGCCCAGCGCGCGCCGTTGGCGAGATACTGCACGATCAGCGCGCTGGTCGTGACCAGCCCGGCAATGAAGCCGCCGCCGGGCTGGTTGTGGCCGCGCAGGAAGATGAACGCGGACACGAGCAGCGCCACCGGCAGCAGCAGGCGGGCGAAGGTGGCCATGATCAGCGGGTGGAGATCGCGATCCCACGGGCGCCCGCTCGCGTCGCGCGCCGGACCGGGCAGGCGCAGCGCGTCGAGCAGCGCGAAGATGCCGAGCGCCGCCAGCGCCAGCACCGTGATCTCGCCGAAGGTGTCGAAGCCCCGGAAGTCGACGAGTATCACGTTGACCACGTTGCGTCCGCCGCCGCCGGGCACGCTGTTCGCCAGGAAGAAGTCCGAGATCGGCGCGGACGGGCGCGTCAGCACCGCCCAGGCCAGCGCCGCGGCGCCGCATCCGGCCGTCGTCGCGATGCCGGCGTCGCGCCAGCGGCGGCCGCGGCCTGGTTCCGCCGGCGTGGTCTGCGGCAGGAAATACAGCGCGAGCAAGAGCAACACCACCGTGACGACCTCGACCGCTAGCTGCGTGAGGGCGAGGTCGGGAGCGGAGAACCGGGCGAAGGCGAGCGCGACGACGAGTCCCACCGCGCCCGTCAGCATCAGCGCCTCGAGGCGCCGGCGATGCCGCACCGTGGCGCCGAGCGCGGCCGCGGCGAGCACGAGCGTGGCGGCCGCGCTCACGCCGTCCGCGGGCAGCGGTGTCCGCGAACCGGTGAGCGGGGTGCCCGTGGACAGGAAGCCCGCGCCGCCCAGCACGAGCGCGGCGACGATGAACAGCATGGCCTGGCGCTGCAGCGAGCCGTTGTCCAGCAGCGCGAGCAGGCGTTGCGCCGCCGCGCGCAGGCCGGCCAGGGCGCGCTCGAACGCCGCCGCCGCGACGATCGTCCCTTCGACGCGCTGCTGCAGGGCGAACAGCGGCCGGCGACCGGCATACAGCAGCGCACCGCCGGCGAGCGCGATCACGCTCATCCACAGCGCCGGGTTCACGCCGTGCCAGAGCGCGAGATCGTGCGCCGGCGCCGGCTGCTGCAGCACCGCGCCCGCGGCCAGCGAGAGCAGCGGATCCACGGTCCGGGCGGGAAACACGCCGACCAGCACGCACAGCGTCACCAGCACCAGCACCGGCACGCGCATCCACAGCGGCGGTTCGTGCGGTGTCCGCGGCAGGTCGACGGGTTCGCCGTTGAAGAACACGTCGTGGATGAAGCGCAGCGAATAGGCCACGGCAAACGTCCCCGCGACGGTGACCGCGACGGGCAGCAGCCAGCCGAAACGTACGCGGCTGCCCGCCGCGACCGTCTCGGCGAAGAACATCTCCTTCGACAGGAAACCGTTGAACAGCGGTACGCCGGCCATCGCCGCCGCCGCCACCATGGCCAGCAGCGCCGTGTACGGCATGTACTTCCACATGCCGTTGACGCGGCGCATGTCGCGCGTGCCGCACTCGTGGTCGATGATGCCCGCCGCCATGAACAGGCCGGCCTTGAAGATGGCGTGGTTGATCACGTGGAACAATCCGGCCACGGCCGCCAGTGGCGTGCCGATGCCGAAAAGCGCCACGACCAGCCCGAGGTGACTGATCGTCGAGTAGGCCAGCAGTCCCTTCAGGTCGTGGCGGAACAGCGCGACGACCGCGCCCAGCAGCAGGCTCGCGAGGCCGGTGGCGCCGACCCACGTCGTCCACTCCTGCGTTCCCGAGAGCACCGGAAACAGGCGGGCCAGCAGGAACACGCCGGCCTTCAC
>CAYXJM010000327.1:0-3585 GCA_964465455.1 uncultured Klebsiella sp. | reverse complement strand
GGGCCTACGGCGCGATGCAGATCATGAAGCGCCACGCCGGCATGCTGTTCCTCGGCCGCGACACCGAGTTGACGCGCGGGCAGCGCTACCACTTCCTCGCCGGCTGGCTGCCGTGGGTCGCCGACGGGCTCAACCTGTTCTTCACCGCCGGCGCGCTGGTGTGGACCTCGGCGATGCTGCTGGTGCCCAGGCAGGCCCTGCCGCCGGCGATGATCTTCGCGATGCCGCCGCTGCTGCTGTTCTTCGGCAAGCTGACGAAGATCCTGTACGTCTACCTCGTGCACATGCGCGTGCCCGTCGGCACCTCGGTCGGCGCCGCGGTGGCCGGGCTCGCGCTGTCGCACACGATCGGCAAGGCGGTGATCTACGGGCTGGTGACGCGCACCATCCCGTTCTTCCGCACGCCGAAGATGGCCGGGCACGGCGGGGTGCTGCAGGCGATCGCGGAGGCGCGCGAGGAGCTCTACATCCTGATCCTGCTGTGGGGCGCGATGGCCGGGCTGCTCGCGGTCCACGAGATGGACACCACCGACGCCTACGCCTGGCTGGCGATGCTGATGCTGCAGTCGCTCGCCTACCTGGCCGCCGTGGTGATGTCCTTCCTCGCGGTGATGCCGCGGCGCGAGAGCACGCCCGCGCTGACGCAGCCGGCGACCTGAGATGTCCCGGGCGCGGGGCGTCGTCGTGCTGCTGGCCGCCGTGGCGGCCAGCGTGGTGTTCTGGTGGCTGCTCGGCCGCGAGCAGCACGTGCCGGGCGAGCTCGCGACGGGCAAGCGCCTGCAGTGCGCCTCGTACACGCCGCTTCTCGGCGCCGAGAAGCCGGCGGATTTCGCCGGCGCCGACCGCGCGCGCATCGCGCGCGACTTCGCCCAGCTCTCGCCCCAGGTGGCCTGTGTGCGCATCTACTCGGTGCGCGGCATGGAGCTCATCCCGGAGGTCGCGCGCGAGTACGGCATGCAGGTGATCGCCGGCGCGTGGATCAGCCGCGACGACGCCGACACCGAGAACGAGATCGCGGGGGTGATCGCGCTCGCGAACCGCTACCCGGACGTGATCAGCGCGGTGCTGGTGGGCAACGAGGTGCTGCTGCGCCGCGAGCGCACCGCGGCGCAGCTGCTCGGGTACATGCAGCGCGTCAAGGCCGCGGTGAAGCAGCCCGTGAGCTACGGCGACGTGTGGGACTTCTGGCTGCAGAACCCGTCGATCGTCGCCGGCGCCGACTTCGTCACCATCCACCTGCTGCCGTACTGGGAGAACGATCCCAGCGACATCGACGGGGCCATCGCCGCCGTCACGCACGCGCACGACGCGACCGCGCGCACCTTCCCCGGCAAGGAGATCTTCATCGGCGAGACCGGCTGGCCCTCGCAGGGACGCCAGCGCGAAGGCGCCGTGCCGGGGCGCGTCAACGAGGCGCGTTTCGTGCGCGGCTTCGTCGCGCACGCCGAGGCCGAGGGCTGGCACTACAACCTGATCGAGGCCTTCGACCAGCCGTGGAAGCGCGCGCAGGAGGGCGCGGTCGGCGGCTACTGGGGCCTGTTCGACGCCGCGCGCAACGACAAGCACATCCTGCGCGGGCCGGTGTCCAACCTGCCCGAGTGGCGCGCCTGCCTCGCGCTGGCGCTGGCGCTGCTGGCCGGCCTGCTGCTCGCCGCGGACGGCTGGCACGCGCGCGGCGCCGTGCTGCTCGCCGCCACCGCCGCGAACGGCGTGGTGTTCCACCTGCAGCAGATGCGGCTGTTCAGCCGCAGCATGCCCGAGACGGGCTGGTTCCTGCTGCTCGCCGCGGTCGCGCTCGCGCTCGGCTGGCTCGGCTGCCGGCGCCTGCGCGGCCGCCCGCAGGCCGCCTGGCACGAGGCACTGATCGGCATCGCCGCGGCGCTGGCCGCCATCGAGATGCTCGGGCTCGCCTTCGATTCGCGCTACCGCCACTTCCCGCTGGCGGTGTTCGCGGCACCGGCGCTGGTGTGCTGGCTGTTCGCGCCGCGCGGCGGCCCGTGGCGCGAGCGCAACCGCGCGCTCGGGCTGCTGCTCGCGCTGTGCACGCCCGCGGTGCTGTGGCAGGAAACACCGCTCAACCTGCAGGCGCTGGGCTGGCTCGCCGTGACCGGCGTGATGGCGGCGGGCCTGCTGCGCGGCGGGATGCGCGTCGTGTAGGTCCGCATTCATGCGGACATTTGCCTTGCCGATGCCTGGCGGGTTCGGCGTTGCCGAACCCTTGTCGGGTTGAAACCCGACCTACGGGGCCCGGCGCAGCAGTCCCGTATCCGCCAGCGCGAGCAGCGCGATCACCGCGGCCGGCGCGCCGTAGCGCACGTTGTAGAGCACCAGCGCCAGCAGGGCCGCGAACAGCGCGGCGGTCGCAACGGCGCGCCGTGCCCGCCCGAGACGCAGGTGCGCCAGCAGCGCGAGCACCAGCGCGGCGGAGCCGAACCACTGCAGGTGGATGCTCATCCCCAGCGCAGCGCGCGCGCGGCACAGGCTGCCGAGCGGATCGCTGAGGCAGGGATCGGCCTCCGCCTCGATCTCCATGAAGCCGAAACGGAAGGCGTAGAGCAGCGCCAGCCACGCCGCACAGGCCGCCGCGAGCCGCACCAGCGGGCGCCGGCCGGCGGTTGCCGTCGCGCTAACGGGTTCCATCGTCGATCTGCCTCGCGCCACCGTGGTCACGCCGCGGAGTATAAACTTCCGCAACGGCTGAAGGAGCACATTGCATGGGAGAGACCACGACGGACATGCGCCTGCGCGGCGTGAACCTCGGCGGCTGGTTGCTGCTGGAGAAGTGGATGAAGCCGAGCCTGTTCGCGGGGCTCGCGGCGACCGACGAGACCACGTGGTGCGCCGAGCTCGGCAAGGAGGCGCCGCGGCTGCTGCGCGCGCACTGGGACAGCTTCATCACGCGCGAGGACTTCGCGTGGCTGGCCGCGCGCGGCATCAACGCCGTGCGCATCCCGCTCGGGCACTGGATCTTCGGCCCGCCGTACCCCTATCACCGGGCCTACGGCGGGAACCCCCATCCCTTCGTCGAAGGCGGCATCGACGTGCTCGACCGCGCCATGGACTGGGCCGAGGAATTCGGGCTGCGCGTGGTGCTGGACCTGCACGCCGCGCCGGGCTGCCAGAACGGCTTCGACAATGGCGGCATCAAGGACGTCTGCGAGTGGCACACGCGCGAGGAATACCTCGCGCACTCGGTCGAGGTGCTGGGGCGGCTCGCCGCGCGCTACCGCGGCCGCCGCGGCCTGCACGCCATCGAGGTGCTGAACGAGCCGCACGGGGACGTGCCCACGGACCTGCTGAAGGACTACTACCGGCGCGCGAACCGGGCGATCCGCACCCACTGCACGCCGCAGGAGGCCGCCGTGGTCTTCCACGACGGCTTCCGCCCGCACCGCGAGTTCCTCGGGCTGTTCCAGGAACCGGGCTTCACGAACGTGCTGTTCGACGTGCACCGCTACCAGTGCTTCGAGCGCGCCGACATCGACATGGACATCCACGGCCACCTGCACAAGGCCGGCATGCTGTGGAAGGACGAGGCGCTCGCGATCCAGCGCGATCTCGGCGTGCCGGCGATCGCCGGCGAGT
>CAYXJM010000326.1:0-3592 GCA_964465455.1 uncultured Klebsiella sp. | reverse complement strand
GTTGTCACGGCGCGCGCCGATGTGCGTGACGATCACGTCGCGGCCGACGCGGGCGGCGATGTCCCTGCTGTTGCGCGCGAGCACGCTGAAGGTCCCGGAGCCGACGGTGCCGAAACCGCAGATACCTACCCTGATCGGATCCAAGAAACACCGCTCCTGCATGATGGCCCGGCCACGCAGGGCGTGGCGGGCGCAGCGAGTACTGCGCCCGGCCGGGCACGGATTACGAGGCGCGCGATCATAGCAGGACTTGCATCCCGAATCACCGCGCCGGGCCCACCCGCGCGCGCCGCTGCTCTCACTCGATACCGAGCAGCTTCGCGAGCTCCTTCGCCGGGCGGTAGCCCGGTACCAGCGTGCCGTCCTCGAGCACCAGCGCCGGCGTGCCGCTCACGCCCACCTTCTCGCCGAGCAGCAGCTGCGCGGCGACCGGGTTGTCGGCGCAGACGTTCTCGGGAAGCTCCTCGCCGTTCTTCATGCGGGTGAGCGCGTCCTTGCGGTCCTTCGCGCACCACGCGGTCGCGATCTTGCGGAACGACGGCGAACCGAGCCCGGCGCGCGGGAACGCGAGGTAGTGCACCGCGATGCCGAGATCGTTCAGCTCGCCGATCTCGCTGTGCAGCTTGCGGCAGTAGCCGCAGTCGACGTCGGTGAACACCGTGACCGTCGCCTTGGGATTCTCGGGCGCGAAGATGATCATGTCCTCGGGCTTCACCGCGGCGATCAACTCGGCGCGCTCCTTCTGGCGCCCCTGTTCGGCCAGGTTCACGAAGCCGGACGGCTGCACCGCGAAGAGGTCCCCGGCGATGAAGTGGCTGCCGTCGGCGTCGACGTAGAGCAGCGGGCCGCCCTTCACCTGCACCTCGTAGAGCCCGGGCAGCGGGCTCGGCCGCGGCTGCCCGTACTCGAGGTCCGGGCGCGCGGTGCTGAGCGCTTTCAGGATCGCTTCCGGCTGCCCGTCCTCGGCGCGGACGCCCGCCCCCATGATCATGCCGCCGAGAAGCAAACCGCCGACCAGGCGCTTGAACGTCGTGAATACCGTCACCTGAACTCCCTCTTTGCCGTTGATCGCCGCGGATTGGAAACCGCCGCCGCTGTTTGGTTCAGCGCCTCATCCGCGCGGATGGTGCGCCGCGTGCAATTGCTTCAGGCGCTCGCGCGCCACGTGCGTGTAGATCTGCGTGGTCGACAGATCGCTGTGCCCGAGCAGCATCTGCACCACGCGCAGGTCCGCGCCGTGGTTCAGCAGGTGCGTCGCGAAGGCATGGCGCAGCGTGTGCGGCGACAGCGGCTTCGTGATGCCCGCCGCCGCGGCGTGCTGCTTGATCCGGTGCCAGAACGCCTGGCGCGTCAGCGCGCTGCCGCCGCGCCCCGGGAACAGCATCGTGCTCGCGCCCTGCGCCGCGAGTTGCGGCCGCGCCTCGCGCAGGTAGCGCGCGAGCCACGCGAGCGCCTCGTCGCCGACGGGCACCAGCCGCTCGCGCGAGCCCTTGCCCATGATGCGCACCACGCCCTGGGCGAGATTAACCCGCCCCAGCTCCAGCGTCACCAGTTCGCTGACGCGCAGCCCGCAGGCGTACAGCAGCTCGAGCATCGCGCGGTCGCGCAGGCCGATCGCGCTGCCGGTGTCGGGCGCCGCCAGCAGCCGCTCGACGTCGTCCTCGCCGAGGCTCTTCGGCAGCGCGCGGCCGATGCGCGGGCTCTGCACCTGCAGCGTCGGGTCCGCGTCGATGCGCCCCTCGCGCAGCAGGTGGCGGTAGAAACTGCGCAGGCAGGACAGCAGTCGCGCGGCGCTGCGCGCCGACTTGCCCGCGTGCAGGCCGTCGGCCAGGTAGTCGAGGATCGTGGCGCGATCGGCGCCCGCGAGAGCAAGCCCGCGCGGCGCCAGCCAACCCGCGAAGGCCTCGAGATCGTGCCGGTACGCGAGCAGCGTGTTCGCGCTCAGGCCCTTTTCCAGCCACAGCGCATCGAGGAAGCGCTCGATCGCCGGGTCTGCGGCGGGTGCGGACATCGGGATGCGCAACAAAAAAGGTGGCTTGCGCCACCTTTTCCGGAAGCGGCGGTACCGCTTATTCCGCGCTCGACTTCGACGTGAGCTTTTCCTTGATGCGCGCTGCCTTGCCGCTCAGCTCGCGGAGGTAGTACAGCTTCGCCTGGCGCACGTCGCCGCGGCGCTTGACCTGGATGTTGGCTACCGCCGGGCTGTAGGTCTGGAACGTGCGCTCCACGCCGACGCCGTGCGAGATCTTGCGCACGGTGAACGCCGAGTTCAGGCCGCGGTTGCGCTTGCCGATCACGACGCCCTCGTAGGCCTGCAGGCGCTCGCGGTCGCCCTCGACCACGCGCACGTCCACGACCACCGTGTCGCCCGGCGAGAAATCCGGCACGTTCTTGCCCATTTGCTCGGCTTCGAGCTGTCCAATGATAGTGTTCTGCATGACCTGTTCCTCAGTTGATACCTGCCGCACCCCGCGGGCGCAGCCCCTTGCCCAGCTCCGCAACGCCGCTCGGCGCTGCCCCTCAATCCTCGCTCTTCGCCAGCAGATCCGGTCGGCGCGACCGGGTCCGTGTCTCGGCCTGCGCGTGGCGCCAGGCCCTGATGCGCTCGTGGTTGCCGCTCAGCAGCACCTCCGGCACACCGCGCCCCTCGAACACTTCGGGCCGCGTGTAGTGGGGGCAGTCGAGCAGCCCCTCCGCGAACGAATCCTGCGCCGCCGACTCGCCGTGCCCGAGCGCACCCGGCAACAGCCGGATCATCGCATCGAGCAGCACCATCGCCGGCAGCTCGCCGCCGCTCAGCACGTAGTCGCCGATGGAGAGCTCCTCGTCGACCTCGCTCTCGATCACGCGCTCGTCGATGCCTTCGTAACGGCCCGCCACCAGCGCGAGCGGCCCGCCGGCCGCCAGTTCCTCGACGCGCCGCTGCGTCAGCGGTGCGCCCTGCGGCGACAGGTAGATCACCCGCGCCCCTTCGCCCAGCGCCTCCTTCGCGTCGCGGATCGCGGCGCACAGCGGCGGGGCCATCATCACCATGCCCGGACCGCCGCCGTAGGGCCGGTCGTCGACCGACCTGTGCCGGTCGCTCGCGTAGTCGCGCGGGTTCCAGCAGCGCAGCTCCACGAGCCCCTCGCGGCAGGCCCGCCCCGAGATGCCGTGACCGGTCAGGGCCTCGAACATCTCCGGAAAGATCGTCACCACCGCGACGCGCAACATGCCTGTCGTGCCCCGCGCGTCAGAACTCCGGATCCCAGTCCACCAGCAGTTCGCGCCGCGCGCGGTCCACCGCCAGGATCACCTCGTCCGGGATCCAGGGAATCAACCGCTCGCGCTGATCGAGGCTGCCGTCGCAGGCACGCACCACCAGCACGTCGTTGGCCCCGGTCTCCATCAGGTGGTCGAGGCGCCCCAGCAACACCGTGGTGCCGTCTGCCAGCCGCGCCCGCACCTGCAACCCCTCGAGCTCGTTCCAGTAAAACTCGCCGTCGTCCAGTTCCGGCAGTGCCGCCCGCGGCACCGCGATCTCGGCCTGCAGGAACTGCTGCGCCCGGTCGCGGTCGTCGCAGCCCGGCAGGTGCACCACGATGCCCTTGCC
>CAYXJM010000325.1:0-3595 GCA_964465455.1 uncultured Klebsiella sp. | reverse complement strand
CCGGTGCCGTGCGCCTGCACGAAGGAGCGCCGGCGCAGCGCCTCCTCGCCGACGATCGCGCGCGCGAGGCCCGCGGCGCGCGCCATGGTCAGGTAATTGCCGACGCCCGGCGAGGAGATCGACTTCTTGTAGCCGTCGGCGTTCACGAACACGTCCGCGACGGCGCCGTGGATCGAGGCGCCGAGCTCCAGCGCCAGCTCCGCGTCCATCAGCACCACGAACTGCGCCGACTCGGCGATCGTGAAGCCGCAGTTGTCGGCGAAGGGGCGGCAGGCGCGGGTGTAGTCGGGCGCCGCGCCGGGCGGCAGCCCGTCGAGCGCGCGCAGCCCGTCGTCGGTCGCGAGCGCGCCCATCGCGGCATAGCCCTCGATCACTTCCGGCGTGATCGGCGCCTCGGCGTTGCCCACCAGCGCCACGCGCGCGCGCCCGGAGCGGATGTCGGCGACGCCGTGCGCCAGGTTGTACAGGAACGAAGCGCAGGCCCCCATGCTGGTGCCGGTGTTGCCGACGCTGCCGAGGATGTAGGCGTTGATGAAGTCCGCCGGCATCTCGGCGAAGCCGAAAGGACACTGCTTCGAGGTCACGCGCTTGCCCATCAGGCGCGAGGCCATCATGCCGCCGTTGCCGTTGGCGTCGAGCTGGCTCATGCCGCTGCCCGCGTAGACGCTGACCTGGTCGGGACGCACGCGCTCGCGGATCACGTCCCAGTCGATGCCGAGCGACAGCAGCGCGTCGGAGGCGCCGTAGACGGTCATCTGCAGGCCGCGCGGATGGCTGCGCGCCGGGTAGAGGGTGCGCGGATCGAAGCCGCTCGGCAGCTGCCCGGCGGCATTGACCTCGGAGCGGCGCTCGGCCGGCAGCAGCACCTCGGTCGGCCCTTCTATCAGCAACTCGACCGAGCGGCCCTCGGTGGCGAGCACCCGCCAGCCCGGTGGCAGCGGGTCGGGCAGCTGCGCGGCGCCGACGCGCACGCGCATGCCGCCGTCGGCGGGCGACCAGGTCATGCGGCGGTTCCAGGGGATGCTGGTGCTGTCGAAGTGCTCGGGGCCGATGCGCCGCACCAGGGTGTTCGCGCGCATGTGCTCGCGCGTCGCTGGGCTGTCGCTGTCGGGCAGGTTCATCAGTGTGGCGAGGCTCCGCCAGGTGGCGTCGGCCAGCGACGCGGGCAGCGCGTCGATCACGAGGCGGCGGAAACCGTGGTGGCCGGAGCTGCGGCCGGCCGGCGAAACGCCGCCGAATCCGGCGATGACGGGGAGTCTGGACATCGAAGCTGTTCCTCGAACTGCTGGAGGCTGCGGCGGCCGCGGGCGGCGCGGCGCGCAGCGGATCGAATCCAGTCTATGGCCAAGGCGGCGAAGCGGCTTGTAAATTCCGGTCATCGCCTTTAACTTTCCGGCCAGCCAATCCGGGAATTTTCCAACCCCCGATGATCAGGGTCGTGGTGTTCGCGATCGAGGGCGCGCTGGCCTCCAGCCTGGTGCTGCCGATCGAAATGCTGCGCGCCGCCGCGCAGCACGCCCGCGCGCACTCGCGCGGAGCGCCAGGGCTGGAGGTGCGCGTGGCCGCCGAGCAGCGCGAGGTGCTCACGATGTCGGGCGTGATCGCGCTGCAGGCCGACCTCACCGCCGATGCGGTGCGCGAGGCCGAGCTGATCATCGTGCCCTCGCTGTGGCGCGCGCCGGCGGCAACCGTCGCGCGCCACCCGCGCATCGGGCGCGCGCTGCGCCGCGCCGCGCGCAACGGCACGCGACTCTGCAGCGTGGGCACCGGCAGCTACTTCGCCGCGGCCGCCGGGCTGCTCGACGGACGGCAGGCGACCACGCACTGGTCGTTCTTCGACGATTTCGCGCGGCGCTTCCCGGCCGTGCAGCTGCAGCGGCGCCACCTGGTCACGCGCTCCGGGCCCTTCTATTGCGCGGCCAGCGTGAACTCGGCCGCCGACCTCACGCTGCACTTCATCGGGGAGTTCTTCGGGGCACCGGCCGCGCGCCAGGTCGAGAGCCAGTTCTCGCCTGAGATCCGCCGCCCGTTCGGCGCGCACGGCCCCGGGGAGGCCGACGCCGGCGCGCACCCCGACGAGGCGATCCGCATGGCGCAGGACTGGCTGCTGGCGAACCCCGGCGCGAAACTGCGCGTGCCCGAGCTCGCGGCGCGCTGCGGCCTCGGCACGCGCACCTTCAACCGCCGCTTCCGCGCGGCGGTCGGGATCACGCCGCTCGCCTTCCTGCGCGAGGCGCGCCTCGAGCTCGCGCGCGACCTGCTGCGCCAGAGCAACCTCGGCATCGGCGAGATCGCCCACCGCTGCGGCTACCCGGACCCGAGCCACTTCAGCCGCGCCTTCTCCGGCGCCACCGGCAGCAGCCCGCAGGAATACCGCAGCCGCGCCCGCGGCAAGCTGTTCCGCGGCGGCCGGCCGGGTCCTGGCTGAGGCGCACCCCGCCGCCGGACGAGCGCCATCCTTCCTTGTGCGCGCCGGCACGATATGGCCAAATGCCGGCCCGGAATTTCCCGAACCCGAGGCAATCGCGCGAACGCGCGCTGACAGGAGACAGGCGATGGACGACTCGACGGTGGTGATCGCGGGCGCGGCGCGCACGGCGATGGGCGGCATGAACGGCGCGCTGGCCGGCATGGCGGCGACGCAGCTCGGCGCCGAGGCGATCCGCGCCGCACTGGCGCGCAGCGGCGTCGCGCCGGAGGCGGTCGACGAAGTCATCATGGGCTGCGTCCTGCCGGCCGGGCTGAAGCAGGCCCCGGCGCGCCAGGCGGCGCTCGGCGCCGGCATACCCAAGAGCACCGGCTGCACCACGATCAACAAGGTCTGCGGCTCCGGCATGCAGGCGGTGATGTACGCGCACGACCAGCTGAAGGCCGGCACCAACGCCATCATGGTCGCCGGCGGCATGGAGAGCATGAGCAACGCGCCGCACATGCTGCTCGGTGCGCGCCAGGGCATCCGTCTCGGCCACGCCGAGCTCAAGGACCACATGTTCCTCGACGGGCTCGAGGACGCGTACACCGCCCGCGCGATGGGCTCCTTCGCGCAGGAGACCGCGAACGAGCGCGGCATCACGCGCGAGCAGATGGACGCCTACGCGATCCAGTCGCTGACGCGCGCGCTGGCCGCGATCGAGCAGGGCCGGTTCAGGGACGAGATCGCGCCGGTCACGGTCAAGGGCCGCAAGGGCGACACCGTGGTCGACACCGACGAGCAGCCGCTCTCGGCCCGCCCCGACAAGATCCCGCAACTCAAGGCCGCCTTCGCGAAGGACGGCACGATCACCGCGGCGAACTCGAGCTCGATCTCCGACGGCGGCTCCGCGCTGGTGCTGACCACCGCGGCCGAAGCGGCGAAACGCGGTCTGCAAGCGATGGCGCGCGTCGTGGCGCACAGCCGCCATTCGCACGAGCCCAACCTGTTCACCACCGCGCCCGTGTTCGCGATCCGCAAGCTGCTCGCGAAGACCGGCTGGAGTGCGAGCGACGTGGACCTGTTCGAGATCAACGAGGCCTTCGCGATGGTGGCCATGATCGCGATCCACGACCTCGGCCTCGACCCGGCGAAAGTGAACGTGCACGGCGGCGCCTGCGCGCT
>CAYXJM010000324.1:0-3606 GCA_964465455.1 uncultured Klebsiella sp. | reverse complement strand
CGACGAGGGCAAGCGCTGCGCCGAGACGCTGTTCTTCGACTACCACCGCCAGCACCGCCTCAACATCAAGGTCGCGCGCATCTTCAACACCTATGGTCCGCGGATGCACCCCAACGACGGGCGGGTCGTGTCGAACTTCATCGTGCAGGCGCTGACCGGCCAGCCGATCACGATCTACGGCGACGGTTCGCAGACACGCTCGTTCTGCTTCGTCGACGACCTGGTCGACGGGCTGACCGCGCTGATGGACACGCCGGACGAGGTCACCGGCCCGGTGAATCTCGGCAATCCGGACGAGATCTCCGTGCTGCAGCTCGCCAACACGGTGCTGGAGATGACCGGTTCGCGGTCCGCGCTCGTCCGCAAACCGCTGCCGAACGACGACCCGGCCCAGCGCCAGCCCGACACGCGCATGGCCCGCGCGCTGCTCGGGTGGAACCCGCGGGTCTCCCTGCGCGACGGGCTGGCGAAGACGATCGCCTATTTCGACGGCCTGCTCCGGGAACGCGGGGCGCTGCCCTAGCCCGCACTTCTCGCGCCGGCGCGAGAAATGCGGGCTGGCGCCTTCGCCCCCTGCCGGGACGGCCCTCAGCGCGGCTCCAGCGTCGCGAGGATCTCGGCGACGGCACCGTCGTCCATGCCCGCGTGCTCGCGCAGGCAGTGGTAGCCGGCGTAGACGAAGTGCGCTCCCTGGCGCAGGAACCACTCGCGCCAGTGGAACTCCTCGTCGTCGTGCTCGAAGAGCTTGCCGCTCCAGCCGGCGACGCGCACCGGTTGCGGCTTCAGCCCCTCCTCGAGCAGGTCGCGGCTGAACTCCGCGAGGTCCTCCTCGCCCACGGTGCCGCTCTCCAGCACCAGCGCCGAGATCTCGAGGCAGCTCACGCCGTCCTCGTCCTCGATCACCACGACGCCCTCGTCTTCCCCGGCCGACCACTCCCCGGGCAGTTCCAGCGTCCACGACTCGGTTGCGACGATCGGCATCGGTGTCTCCCTCAGTGCAACTCGCGGCTCATCAGCAGCGCATCCTCGCGCCCGGCGCCGCCGCGGTAGTAGTCCTTGCGCCGGCCGTCCTCGACGAAGCCGGCCGCGCGATAGAAAGCCTGCGCGCCGAGGTTGGAGGCGCGCACCTCGAGGAAGCAGCGCCGGGCCCCGCGCGCGCGGGCGCAGGCCAGCGCGGCATCGAGCAGGCGCGTGCCGAGCCGGTGGCGCCGCGCGCCGGGATCGACCGCGATGTCGAGGATCTCGCACTCGTCGGCGGCCTGCGCGAACAGCACGAATCCGGCCAGCGCCGCGCCGGCGGGCGCGACCACGAAACCGCCGGCGCGCGCCAGCGTCTCGCGCACGGCCTCCGCGCTCCACGGCGAGGGGTTGACCCGCGCGTCCAGCGCCGCGATCGCCGCGGCGTCGGCCGCGAGCGCCGGACGCGGCTCAGGCATCATGGCGCGAGCGCGCCGCCGAGAGTTCCTGCCAGGCGCCGCGCTTCGTTGCCGGGTCGGCCAGCATCTCGGCCGCGGAGCGCGTGACCAGCACGCCGGGCTCGAGGCCCGCCACGCGCTGCACGCGCGCGACGCGCTCCGCGAAGCGGGTCTCGTCCCATCCCAGCAGCAGCGCCGCGGGGCTCTGGCCCAGCAGCACCACGTGCTCGAAGCCCTGCGATTCGCCGAGCCGGGTCAGGCGTCCCAGCAGCACGTCGCGCGCGCCGGCGCGATCGGCCAGCGCGCCGAGCGCCCCGAGGTCCAGGCGCTGCACCCGCGGCGCGGCGGGCTCGCCGCCGAGCGCGAAGGCGATCGCGCCGATCAGTTCCACGGCCCGGCGGTCCGCGCCCGCCTCGTCGGCCTGTCCGATGAAGAGAAAGCGTCCCGCCTCCACGAGCAGCAGGCTGGGCGCGGGTGCCGCCGCCGTGCGCGCTGTGGCGGGCGGTGCAGCGGCGGCGCGCTCCGCGGGCCCCGGGCGCGTCGCGCCAGCGCGCGTCGGGCCGTCATCGCCGAGCAGCTCGCGCGCGATGCGCGCCGGAGCGGCTTCCGTGGGCGCCGGCCGCGGGGGTTCGCGCGGCGGCAGCCCGGCCCCGGGCGGCGTCTCCTCGCCCGCCACGGGCACCGGCTCCGGGCCGCGCAGCAGCCACACCGGCGTGTCCATGGCCGCGAGGTAGGCGAGACGCAGCCCCTCGTCCATGGCCGCGCGCGCTCAGATCCCGCCGATCTGCGGATGCGCCCGCGCCGCCCCGCCCATCACGTTCAGGGCGTGCAGGTAGGCCTTCGCCGAGGCGACGATGATGTCGGTGTCGGCACCGGCGCCGTTGACGATGCGCGAATCGCGCTCGAGCCGCACCATCACCTCGGCCTGCGAGTCGGTGCCGGTGGTGATCGCGTTGATCGAGAACAGCAGCAGCTTCGTGCCGCTGTGGACCTCGTTCTCGATCGCCCTGAACACCGCGTCCACCGGGCCGTCGCCCTCGGCGTGGCTGGTGCGCTCGGCGCCGTCGATGTTCAGCGTCACCGTGGCCCGTGGCTTCTCGCCGGTGTGCGAGATCGCCTCGAGGGCGACGAACTGGTAGCGCTCGGCCGCGTCCTCGCTGCTCACGTTGCTGGCGATCGCCTGCAGGTCCTCGTCGAAGATCTCGTGCTTCTTGTCGGCGAGCTCCTTGAAGCGCTTGAACGCGCTCTCGAGCTCCTCGCGCGTCTCGAAGCTGATGCCGAGCTCCTCGAAGCGCGCGCGCACCGCGGCGCGGCCCGAGTGCTTGCCCAGCACGAGGCGGTTGGTGCTCCAGCCCACGTCCTGCGCGCGCATGATCTCGTAGGTCTCGCGGTGCTTCAGCACGCCGTCCTGGTGGATGCCCGCCTCGTGCGCGAAGGCGTTGGCGCCGACGATGGCCTTGTTCGGCTGCACCGGGAAGCCGGTGATCGAGGACACGAGCCGCGAGGCCGGCACGATCTCCTCGGTCACGATGCGCGTCTCGACCGGGAAGACGTCGGCGCGCGTGCGCACCGCCATCACGATCTCCTCGAGCGACGCGTTGCCGGCACGCTCGCCGAGGCCGTTGATGGTGCACTCCACCTGGCGCGCGCCGTGCATCACGGCCGAGAGCGAGTTCGCGACCGCGAGGCCGAGGTCGTTGTGGCAGTGCACCGAGAAGATCGCCTTGTCGGCGTTCGGGACGTTGCGGATGATGCGGCCGATGAAGTCCCCGTACTGCCCGGGCTCGCCGTAGCCCACGGTGTCGGGCAGGTTGATCGTCGAGGCCCCGGCGGAAATCACGGCCTCGATGATGCGGCACAGGAAGTCGAACTCCGAGCGGCTGGCGTCCTCGCAGGAGAACTCCACGTCGTCGGTGAGGTTGCGCGCCTGTTTCACCGAGCGCACGGCCTGGTCGAGCACCTGCTCCGGCGTCATCTGCAGCTTGTACTGCATGTGGATCGGCGAGGTCGCGATGAAGGTGTGGATGCGCGGACGCGCGGCGTTCTTCAGCGCGGCGCCGGCCTCCTCGATGTCGCGCTGCGCCGCGCGCGCGAGGCTCGCGACGCCGCAGTTCTTCACCGTCTCGGCCACCGCCTTGACGGCCTCGAAGTCGCCGGGGCTCGCGATCGCGAAGCCGGCCTCGATCACGTC
>CAYXJM010000323.1:0-3613 GCA_964465455.1 uncultured Klebsiella sp. | reverse complement strand
CTGCTCGACATGCTCGACACCGAGAACGAGTACTACGATGCGAGGCGCGCCTACGTGAATGCCAGGCGCCTCCAGGGCATTTCCTACACGCGCGCGCTGGCGGGCACCGGCGCACTCGTGAGCGCACTCGAGCTTGGCGGCGAGCTGCACGAAATGCAGAAGCCGAGCACCAGCGAGGAAGCGCCGGACATGCTCGCCGTGTGCCCGCCCGAGTCCGACGTCAAGCCGCTCATCGACAAGGACGCGATCTACCGCGAGGCGATCGAGAAGCAGGGATCCCTGCAGCACCTGACGGCGCCGGACGCGGCGGACGTCAACGGCGCCGCCGACGTGTCCGCCGACGCGATGCGTGCCGGCACCGTGACCCGCGGCAACACCCCGGCCACACCACCCGCGCCTGCCGGGGACGGCAAGCCAGCCAAGGCCTCGGGCGGCTGGTAGACCGCACCGGGCGGTCGGCCCGGTGCGGCGTCAGTCGGTGCGCAGCACGATCTTGCCGACGTGCGCGCTGGACTCCATCAGCGCGTGCGCCCCGGCCGCCTCGGCCAGCGGGAATTCCCGCGCGATCACCGGCCGCACCCGCCCCGACTCCACCAGCGGCCACACGTTCTGCTCGATCGCGCGCGCGAGTGTGGCCTTGAACGCCGCCGGCCGCGCGCGCAGCGTGGAGCCGGTCAGCACGAGCCGCTTCAGCATCAGCGGCATGAGGTCGAGCTCGGCCTTCGAACCGTTCAGGAAGGCGATCTGCACGATGCGCCCCTCCTCGGCCGCGGCGCGGATGTTGCGCTGCATGTAGTCGGCGCCGACCATGTCGAGGATCACGTCGGCACCGCGGCCCGCGCTCGCCTCCTTCACCGCCGCCACGAAATCCGCCTCGCGGTAGTTGACCGCGACGTCGGCGCCGAGCTCGCGGCAGGCCGCGCACTTTGCCGCGCTGCCGGCCGTCGCGACCACGCGCGCGCCGCGCGCCTTCGCGAGCTGTATCGCCATCGTACCGATGCCGCTGCTGCCCCCGTGCACCAGCAGCAATTCGCCGCGCGCGAGCGCACCGCGCTCGAACACGTTGCTCCACACCGTGAACGCGGTCTCCGGCAGCGTTGCAGCCTCGCATGCGGAGAGCCCGCGCGGCACCGGCAGGCACTGCGCCTCGGGCGCGGTGGCGTACTCGGCGTAGCCGCCACCGGCCACGAGGGCGCACACCGCGTCCCCGACCCGCCAGCGCATGCAGCCGGGCCCCGTGGCCACGACCTCTCCGGCGATCTCGAGTCCCGGCACCGGCGAGGCACCGGGCGGCGGCGGATAGAAGCCCTGGCGCTGCACCACGTCGGGGCGGTTCACGCCTGCGGCGACCACCCGCACCAGGACCTCGCCGTGCTGCGGCACGGGCACCGGGCCCCGCGCCTCGCGCAGCACCTGCGGGCCGCCGAACGCGCTGATCTCCACGAATCGCATCGTCTCCATGCGCCTCAGCCCCCCGTGCGCCGGGCCCGCCACGCGGCCTTGGCGCGCCGTCCGCGCCGCTCCATCGCCGGGCGCAGCGCGCGCGCCAGCGGCGGCAGCAGATAGCCGACGTTCGCGAGCCATCCGGAGAGCACCGGCAGCGCGCGTTCCGCCTTGCCGTCGCGCGCGCAGCGCACTATCAGCTCGGCGATTTCCTCCGCGCTCGACATCGGCTGCGAGAACACCAGGTCGGGCACACCGTCGATGTCGTCGAGGATGAAGCCGGTGCTGATCGGCCCCGGGGATACCACCGACGCGCTGATGCCGCTGCCGGCGAGCTCCTCGGCGAGCGCCAGCGTGAAGGCGCGCAGCCCGAACTTGGTGGCGCTGTATACGGTCTCGTGCGGGAGCGGAATGCGACCGGCGAGCGAGGCCACGTTCACGATCGCCCCCTGCCCCGCGCGGCGCATGTACGGCAGCACCGCGCGCGACAGCGCGAGCGGCGCGCGGAAATTGGTGTCCGCGACGCGCAGCAGCTCCGCCTCCGACAGGTTTTCCAGCGCGCCGCGCTGGTTGCAGCCGGCATTGTTCACCAGCACGTGCAGCGCACCGAAGCGCTGTTCCACCCCGGCGAACACCGCATCGGCGCGCGCGATGTCCGCCGCGTCCCACGCGATCGTGGCCACGCGGGCGCCGCCGCCCAGGCGCTGCGCCGCCTGCTCGAGCCGCGACTCGTCGCGCGCGACGATCGCGACGTTGGCGCCGAACTGCAGGAAGCGCTGCGCCGCGGCGAATCCCACGCCCGCGCTGCCGCCCGTGACGAGCACCGTTTTCCCGGCAATTTCCATCGCTGTTCCCGCCCTGCTTTCGCTCGGCGGCATTGTGCCATAATCGCGCCGCACCCAATTCATGCGCGACGGACCACGGCAGCTCCAGCATCGATGAAGCGAATCCTGATCCTGACCGTGGCAGCCGCGCTGCTGCTTGCCGTGCTGTGGCAGGCCCGGCGCGAGGAGCCCCTTGCCGTCACGCTGCACACCGTCGAGCGCGGCACCGTCGAGCTCACCGTCACCAACACGCGCGCCGGTACCGTCAAGGCCTGCCGGCGCTCGGCGCTGTCGATGCCGGGCGGCGGCCGGGTCGAGGTCCTGCACGTGAAGGAGGGCCAGGAGGTCGCCGCCGGCGAGCTGCTGCTGGAACTGTGGAACGAGGACCGCAAGGCGATGACGGCCCAGGCGGAATCGCAGCTCGCGGCCGCCTCGCACCGGCGCGAGCAGCTCTGCGTCGAGGCCGACAACGCGGCACGCGAGGCGCGCCGCCTGGCCACCCTGCAGAGCCGCAAGCTCGTCGCCCAGGAGCTCGCCGAGGCCGCCGACACGCGGGCGCGCTCCGCCGCCTTCGCCTGCCGCGCGGCCGGCGACGAGCAGCAGACCGCCGCATCGAACCTGCAGATGAACCGCGCGCTGCTCGCCGAGACCCAGCTGCGCGCGCCGTTCGCCGGCATCGTCGCGGAGATCAACGGCGAGGTCGGCGAATACGTCACGCCCTCGCCGCCCGGCATTCCGATGCCCCCGGCGGTCGACCTGATCGACTATTCCTGCCTCTACGTCACGGCCCCCATCGACGAGGTCGACGCGGGGCGCCTGAAGCCGGGATTGCCGGCGCGCATCAGCCTCGACGCCTTCCGCGGCGAGCATTTCGCGGGTCGGCTCGACCGCATCGCGCCCTACGTGGTGGAGCTCGAGAAGCAGGCGCGCACGGTCGACGTCGACGTCCTGTTCACCGATCCCGCCGACCGCGAGCGCCTGCTGGTCGGCTACAGCGCCGACGTCGACGTGGTGCTCGAGGCGCACGAGGACGTCATCCGCATTCCCTCCGAGGCGCTGATGGACAACGACACCGTCTACCGCCTCGACCCGGCCGGCAGCAGGCTGAGACGCGTCGCGGTGCAGACCGGCATCCGTAACTGGAACTTCACCGAGATCACGGCCGGGCTGGACGTCGGCGACCGGATCGTGACCTCGCTCGACCAGCCGGGCCTGGCCGACGGGGCGCGGGCGGCGCCGGCCGATGATTGAGCTGCGCGCGCTCAGCCGCACCTTCCGGCTGGGCGACAGCGAGGTGCGGGCGCTGCGCGACGTGAACCTGCGCATCGGGCGCGGCGAGTACGTCT
>CAYXJM010000322.1:0-3638 GCA_964465455.1 uncultured Klebsiella sp. | reverse complement strand
TCGTCTGCTGCCCGGGCGGCGACTTCTGCGCGCTGGCCAACGCCAAGTCGATCCCCGTCGCCGCGGCGATCGAGCGCCGGTTCGACGACCTCGACTACCTGCACGACCTGGGCGACATCGATCTCAACATATCGGGGTGCATGAACGCCTGCGGCCACCACCACGTGGGGCAGATCGGCATCCTGGGCGTCGACAAGAAGGGCGAGGAGTTCTACCAGGTCTCGCTCGGCGGCAACGCCGGCACCGGGGCCGCACTGGGCACGATCCTCGGGCCTTCCTTCGCCCAGGAGGCGATTCCGGAGGTCGTGGCGAAACTGCTCGAGGTCTACGTGGAGCGGCGCATCGAGGGGGAGACCTTCCTCGAGACCTACGACCGCATCGGCATCGAGCCATTCAGGGGGGCGGTCTATGGCGCGGCTCATTAGGGACGGCGCGGTCGTCAGCGACGACTGGACCCGCCTCGGCGCGGACATCGACACCGACGCGACGCTGCCCGCGGGCAAGCTGATCGTGCCGTTGCGCCTGTGGGAAACGCGGCGCGCGGAGCTCCTCGCGCGCGGCGAGCCGCTCGGCGTCTGGCTCGACAGCAGCGAGCATCCGGAAGCGGCGGCCGACGCGCTGGCGCACCTGCAGCTGGTCGCGATCAACTTCCCGGTGTTCAGCGACGGCCGCGGCTATTCCTATGCGCGCCTGCTGCGCGAGAAATTCGGCTTCACCGGCGAGCTGCGCGCGATCGGCGACGTGCTGCGCGACCAGCTGTTCCTGCTGCGGCGCTGCGGCTTCGACAGTTTCGAGATCCGCGCCGACCGCGATCCGGCCGATGCGCTCGCGAGCCTCGGCGACTTCCGTCACGTCTACCAGGGCTCGACCGTCGACACCGACGCCCCGTTGCTGCTGCGCGCGGCGCCGGCGCGCGCCGGCGCCTGAGCTATACTGGCCGCGACGCAACGCGCGGGGATTCACGGATGACGCGGCCCATGGCGGCGACAGGGCAAGGCCGGGGCGCGGGGGCGGGCTCGCGCGCGCCGTGGCGCGTCGTTCCTCGCTGAACGGCACCCGCGCCCGTGGAAGCCTCGCCCGTCACCTTCTCCTTCTTCCTGATCTTCACCGGCGCCGCCGCCGTGGCCTCGCTGGCGCTCTACACGCGCCAGCCGCTGCTGATCGCCTACATCGTGCTCGGCGCGCTGATCGGGCCCTACGGGCTCGCGCTGATCACCGACCTCACGCTGCTGCAGGACATCGCCCACGTGGGGATCATCTTCCTGCTGTTCCTGCTCGGGCTGGACATGCAGCCCCGGGCGCTGCTCACCACGATGCGCAACTCCACGCTGGTGGCGCTGGCGAGCGCGCTGTGCTTCGCGCTGATCGGCGCGGCGGTTGCGCATGCCTTCGGCTTCTCTCGCACCGAGGCGCTGATCACCGGCATCGCGATGATGTTCTCCAGCACCATCATCGGCATCAAGCTGCTGCCGACGACGGTGCTCCACCACCGCCACACCGGCGAACTGATGGTGGGACTGCTGCTGCTGCAGGACATGATCGCGATCCTCGTGCTGGTCGCCCTGATGGGGAGCCGGAGCGGCGATTTCGACGGCGGCACGCTGCTGCGTTCGCTGCTCGCCCTGCCGCTGCTGATCGCGGCGGCCGTCGTCTTCGTCCGCCTCGTGCTGATGCGGCTGATCCAGCGCTTCGACCGCTTCCACGAGTACATCTTCCTGCTCGCGATCGGCTGGTGCCTGGGCCTCGCGGAGCTGGCCGCGCTGATGAGGCTCTCGCCCGAGATCGGCGCCTTCGTCGCGGGGGTCTCGATCGCCTCGAGCCCGATCAGCCAGTACATCGCCGTCAGCCTGAAGCCGCTGCGCGACTTCTTCCTGATCCTGTTCTTCTTCTCGCTCGGCGGCAGCTTCGACCTCGGCGTGCTCGGCAGCATCTACGTGGCGGCCACCGTGCTCTCGCTGCTGATGCTGGCGGTCAAGCCGCTGGTGTTCCGCTTCCTGCTCGGACGGCTCAGCGAAACGCCGGCGCTCGCCTGGGATGTGGGCCTGCGCCTCGGGCAGAACAGCGAGTTCTCGCTGCTCATCGCCTACATGGCCGCAGGCTTCGGCATGATCGGCAAGGAGGCCTCGCACCTCATACAGGCGACCGCGATCGTCACCTTCGTGGTCTCCTCGTATATCGTGGTGCTGAACTGCCCCAACCCGATCGCGATCTCCGACCGCCTGCGCCGCGATTGAAGCCTTCCCCGCGCCCGCGCCGGTTCATGAAATAGTAATATCCTGCAGGCTTGATATTTGGGCTATGCAGCCGCAATATCCGCCGCCCACCCCGTCGCCCGCCCCGTCCCGGAGGACCAGGAAGAAATTGAAAACCAGCGCCAAACCGAACTGGAACCCGGCGGATTCCGCTGAACTCTACGGCGTCAGGAACTGGGGCGCGGGGTATTTCGACCTCTCCGACGACGGCGCGGTGACGGTCAGCGTGACCGTCGACGGCAAGCGCGTCAGCGTCAGCATCCCCGACATCATCGCGGGCATGCAGCAGCGCGGCCTGCAGATGCCGGTGCTGCTTCGCATCGAGAACCTCCTCGACTCGCAGATCACGCTGCTGAACGAAACCTTCGCGCGCGCCATCGCCAACCTGAACTACCGCGGCAGCTACCGCGGCGTGTTCCCGATCAAGGTCAACCAGCAGTGCCAGGTGATCGAGGAGATCGCGCGTTTCGGCGCCGGCTACGGCCACGGCCTCGAATGCGGCAGCAAGGCGGAACTGCTGATCGCGCTGGCGCACCTCGACCCCGACACCAGCCACATCGTGTGCAACGGCTACAAGGACGAGGAGTTCATCACCCTCGGGCTGCAGTCGCTGAAGCTCGGTCACCGCTGCATCTTCGTGATCGAGACGCCCGCCGAACTGCCGGTGATCCTTGAGTGCTCGCGCCGCCTGGGCGTCAGGCCGATACTCGGCCTGCGAGTGAAGCTGGCCTCCAAGGTCGGCGGCTACTGGAACGAGAGCAGCGGCGACCGCAGCCTCTTCGGGCTCACGACCTCGCAGATCGTGGAACTCGTCGACTCGCTGCGCGAGCACGACATGCTCGACTGCCTGCAGCTGCTGCACTACCACCTCGGCTCGCAGATCCCCAACATCCGCGACATCCGCAGCGGCGTGCTCGAGGCCTGCCGCTACTACGTCGACCTGGTCAAGGAAGGCGCGGCGCTGGGCTACCTCGACCTCGGCGGCGGGCTCGCGGTGGACTACGACGGCACCCAGACCAACTACGAGTACAGCAAGAACTACTCGCTGGACGAGTACTGCTCGGACATCGTCGAGTCGATCATGGCCACGCTCGACCCCGAGGGCATCGCGCACCCGGTCATCGTGACCGAATCGGGCCGCGCGACCGTGGCCTACTCCTCGGTGCTGCTGTTCAACATCCTCGACGTGACCCGCTTCGAACCGGGCACGCTGCCGCAGCAGATCGACCCGTCCGAACACGAGCTGATCCGCAACCTCGCCGAGGCGCTGGCGAGCGTCAGCAGCAAGAACCTGCAGGAGTGCTACAACGACGCGGTCTATTACCGCGACGAGATCCGCGACCTGTTCAAGCGCGGCCAGATCCGCCTGCGCTCGCTGTCGCTGTC
>CAYXJM010000321.1:0-3660 GCA_964465455.1 uncultured Klebsiella sp. | reverse complement strand
ACATGTGGGTGCCGTGCTGGCGCAGCGTGAACTCGTAGACGAAGGTCTCGCCGGGGCCGATGTGCGGCTGGTTCAGCCCGCCGACGCCGTCCATGCCGCAGGGCAGGTACAGGCCGTGCCAGTGGATCGTGGTGTGCTCGGGCAGGCGGTTGGTCACGAAGATGCGCAGGCGGTCGCCCTCGACGGCCTCGATGGTCGGGCCGGGCGTGCTGCCGTTGTAGCCCCAGCACTTCGCGACGCATCCCGGCGCGAACTCGTGCTCGACGGCCTCGGCGACCAGGTGGAACTCCTTGACGCCGTCCTTCAGCGTGTATGGCAGGGTCCAGCCATTCGGCGTGCGCACCGGGGTACAGGCGCCGGGCAGGGAGCCGCCGGTCGGCGCGGGCGGCGCGTGTCCGGCCTGCGCGGGTTCGGCGCCGGCGCGCCCGGCGGAGGCGGCGAGCACGCCGGCCAGCGAGCCCAGCCCGAGGCGGGAGAGGATGTTGCGTCGGCTGATCATGGCGACTCTCCGTGATGCAGGTGCTCCGTGTGAGCGTCAGGCGCCGCCGGCGCGGCGGGCGACGGCGCGACCAGCGCTCCGGCGTCGAGCGTCGCCGCGCCCACGCGCGCGCTGCTCGGCAGCGCGGCGCCCACGGCGCGCGCGAGTGCCACGCGCGCGCGCCAGTAATCGCGCACCGCCTCGAGGTAACCCTGGTAGGCCGCGTATTCCTGCTGCTTCACGGAGAGCAGCCGGAACGGGTCGGCCAGCATGAAGTTCACCTCGCGCTGCGTGCGCGCGACGATTTCCTCGCGCAGCGGGATCAGCGACCCGCGGTAGTGCTCCGCGCGCGAGCGCGCCGCGGCCACCGCGGCGGCGCGCTGCTGCACCGCGTTGCCGATGTCGACTTCCAGCGCGCGCAGTTCGCCTTCGGCGCGCTGCAGGGTCGCTTCGGCCCGCGCGAGGCGGCCGTGGCCGCGGTCGAAGAGCGGCAGCTCCAGCGCGAGCGACGGCCCGGTGATGCGCGAGCGGTCGGTCTCGCGCTCGGTTTCCACCCCGGCCTGCACCTCGCCGAGCAGGCGCAGGCGCCGCGTGACGCCGAGCGCGTCGGCCCGCAGCGTGACCTCGCGGCGCGCCGCGGCGAGGTCGAGCCGGCTCGCGTCGGCGAGCGCGAGCAGCTCCGCGACGGTGTCCTCCCGCGGCAGCGGTTCGGGCAGGCGGTCGCAGACCTTCCAGCGGTCGTCGGTCGCGGCGAGCCCGAGCAGGCGGTTGAGCTCGCTGCGTGCGGCAACGAGCTCTGCCCGGGCTTCCATGAGCGCGAGCCGCGCTTCCGAGGCTTCCGCCTGCTGCAACGCGAGCTCGAGGCGTCCGATGTTGCCGGCCGCGAAGAAGCGTTCCGCGAGCCGGGCACCGGCGTCCGCGGCCTTCGCGATCGCCTCGCGCATCGCGATCAGCTGCCAGGCGGCGACGACGTCGAGGTGAGCAGCTTCCACGTCGGCGGCGAGCGCGAGGGCGGCGGCGCCGATCAGCTCGCGCGCGCGCTCGTACTCGCCCGCGGCGAGACGCTGGCGCGACGGCAGCAGGAGCAGGCCGGCGAAGTCCTGCGCCAGGCCGAAGCCGACCTGGTTGGCCTCGCCCCCCCGGTCCGGGAACAGCACCGCGGCCGAGAGCACCGGGTTCGCGATGCGCCCGGCCTCGTACACCTCGGCCGCGGCGATGCCGAGCCGCGCGTATTCCGCGCGCATCTGCGGGTTGTTGAGCAGCGCGATGCGCACCGCGGCCGCGGCGGTCAGCGGGCGCTCCTGCAGCGAGGCGAGCAGCGCGGCAGCGGCGTCGGCACCGGCTGGCTCGCGGCCGCGCGCCGCGAGCAGATCGCTCACCCCGGCACGGCCGTCGGTCGAAGGCAGGCCCGCGCAGCCGGCGAGCGCGACGCCGGCGACGAGCACCGCGGCGGCAAGCCGGCGGCTCATCGCGCGGCCTGCGCGCCGGGAAGTGGCGCGCCGCGCAGCCTGAGCGCGTTGCTGACCACGGACACCGAGGACAGGCTCATCGCGAGCGCCGCGATCATCGGGCTGAGCAGCAGGCCGAACGCCGGGTACAGCAGGCCCGCGGCCACCGGCACGCCGAGCGCGTTGTACAGGAACGCGAAGGCGAGGTTCTGCTTCATGTTGGCCACCGTCGCGCGCGAGATCGCGCGGGCGCGGACGATGCCGGCGAGGTCGCCCTTCACCAGCGTCACCTGGGCGCTGGACATGGCGACGTCGGTGCCGGTGCCCATCGCGATACCGACGTCGGCCGCCGCGAGCGCGGGCGCGTCGTTGATGCCGTCGCCTGCCATCGCGACGCGGCGCCCCTCGGCCTGCAGCTGCGCCACCAGCGCGGACTTCTGCTGCGGCCGCACTTCGCCGTGCACCTCCGCGAGGCCGAGGCGTTCGGCCACCGCGCGCGCCGTCGTGAGCGCGTCGCCGGTGGCCATCACGATGCGCAGCCCGTCGGCCTGCAGCGCACGCAGCGCGGCGGGCGTGCTGTCCTTGACCGGGTCCGCGACAGCGAGCAGGCCGGCCGCGCGGCCGTCCACCGCGAGGTACATCACGGTGGCGCCGTCGCGGCGCAGCGGTTCGGCCTCGCCGGCGAGTGCCTGCACGTCGGCGCCGAGCTGCTGCAGCAGGGCCTCGTTGCCGAGCGCGATCGCGCGCCCCGCGACGCGGCCGCGCACGCCGAGCCCGGTCAGCGACTCGAAGTCCGTGGCGGCCGGCGGCGTCAGCCCGCTGCGGCGCGCTTCCTGCACGATCGCCTCGGCCAGCGGATGCTCGCTGCCCTGCTCGAGGCCTGCGGCCAGCGCGAGCACCTCGTCGGCGTCGAATCCGCCGTGGCCGCGCACGGCCTGCACGGCCGGGCGGCCGACCGTTAGCGTGCCGGTCTTGTCGACGACCAGCGTGTCGATGCCGCGCAGCCGCTCGATGGCCTCGGCGTCGCGGAACAGCACGCCGGCCTGCGCCGCGCGTCCGGTGGCGACCATGATCGACATCGGCGTGGCGAGCCCGAGCGCGCAGGGGCAGGCGATGATCAGCACCGCGACCGCGTTCACGACGGCGTAGGTCCACGACGGCTCCGGTCCGAACAGCCCCCAGCCGAGGAAGGTGGCGAGGGCGGCGCCGAGCACGCCGAGCACGAACCAGAAGCTGACCCGGTCCGCGAGGCGCTGCATCGGGGCGCGCGAGCGCTGCGCCTGCGCCACCAGCTGCACGATCTGCGCGAGCACGGTGGCGGAGCCGACCTGCTCGGCGCGCATCAGCAGCGTGCCGGTGCCGTTCAGCGTGGCGCCGATCAGGCGCGCGCCCGCGGCTTTCTCGACCGGGATCGGCTCCCCGGTCAGCATCGACTCGTCGACGCTCGAGCGCCCCTCGATCACGGTGCCGTCGACCGGCACCTTCTCGCCGGGACGTACGCGCAGGCGGTCGCCGACGTGCACGTCGGCGAGCGGCACGTCCTCCTCGGCGCCGTCCGCGCCGACGCGGCGCGCGGTCTTCGGCGCGAGCCCGAGCAGGGCCTTGAGCGCGGCCGACGTGCTGGCGCGTGCCCGCAGTTCGAGGATCTGTCCGAGCAGCGTGAGCGAGACGATGATCGCGGCGGCCTCGAAGTACACCGCTACGTGGCCGTGCATCCGGAAGGCGTCGGGGAAG
>CAYXJM010000320.1:0-3670 GCA_964465455.1 uncultured Klebsiella sp. | reverse complement strand
GCGCGTGGGCGCGGAGTATCTCGACGTCGGCGCGCTGGCCGGCGTGCTGCAGCGCTCGGCGCTGCTCGGCGGCGCGTGGGGCGAGGCGCTCGCCGACCTCTCGCCCTACGGCGGCCTGGTCAATGCGCAGCTCGAGCTATCGCTGCCGGCGGCGTCCGCCGCGGATTTCCGCTTCCGCGCCGGCATGGCCGACTTCTCGGCCTCGCCCTGGCGCCAGGCGCCCGGGGTGCGCAACGTGCGCGGCTACCTCGAGCTGACGCCGCGCGGCGGCTTCGCCGACATCGACAGCGGCGCGGTGACGCTGGAGTTCCCGCGGCTCTACCGCAGCGACCTCGAATTCGACCGCATCGCCGGCCGCGTGAGCTGGACGCTCGGCAGCGAAGGCGTGCAGGTGGGCAGCGAGCTGCTGCGCGCCCAGACCGGCGCCACCACCATCAGCGCAAGCTTCGGCCTCGCGCTGCGCCGCGATCCGGCGGCGGACGACACGCTCTCGCTCGCCTTCGGCCTGAGCGAGGCCGACGCTTCGGCATACGCCACCTACCTGCCCTACACGGTGTCGCCCGCACTGCGCGACTGGCTGGACGCGAGCATCGAGGCCGGCCACGTCGACAGCGCGGCGTTCACCTATCACGCGGTGTTCAGCCGTCCGGACCGGCCGTTCTCGTACGCGATGCAGCTCGGGCTGGACCTGAGCGACGCCACCGTGTCCTACCATCCCGACTGGCCGCCGGTGAGCGGAGCGGCGGGGCGGGTGCTCGTCGACGAACGCGGCGTGCGCGTGTGGGCCGGTTCCGGACGCGTGCTGCAGAGCGAGTTGCGCAACGCATCGGTCGAGGTGCTGCCGCGCCGCGACGAGGGGCGCCTGCGGCTCGACGCCGAGCTCGCGGGCGATCTCGCCGACGGCCTGCGCGTCGTCAACACCTCGCCGCTGGCGAAGATGACCGGCGGCGCGTTGCGCAGCTGGCAGGCGAGCGGCGCGATGGCGCTGCGCCTCGCGCTCGACATGCCCTTCGGCGGACGGCTGACGGCCGCGAGCTCGCGCCTCGAGCTCGCGGCGGACATCGCGGACGGGCGGCTCTTCATCCCCGACCTGCGGCTGCCCGTCGACGGCGTGACGGGACGGCTCGGCTTCGAGCTCGGGCGCGGCCTCTACAGCGAGCGGCTCGACGGCAGGCTGTGGGGGCGGGCGCTGCGTGCCGAGATCGGCGCGGCCGGCGGGCCGGGGGAGCGGATCGCGATCCGCGTCGACGGCAGCGCGGAACTGCCTCGCGTGGCGGACTGGCTGGGCTGGGACCTCGACGAGTACCTCTCCGGCGCGGCGCCGTTCAGCGTCGAGATCGAGCAGCAGCCCGAGCACGGCTTCGGATTCGTGCTGCGCTCCTCGCTTGCCGGCGCGGCCAGCACGCTGCCGGCACCGCTCGCCAAGGCGGCGGCCGACTCCCTGCCGCTCGAGCTGCGCTGGACGCCGGTCGCCGCGGGGGACGACCTGAGCCTGCAGCTGGGCATGCACCTCTGGGGGCTGATGCACCGCGACCCGCAGGGGCGCTTCTCCGGCGACATCGCGCTGGGCACGCAGCCGGTGGCGGGCGGCGAGGACCTGCGCATCAGCGGCAGGGTGGCCGAGGCCGACGCCGGGGCGTGGATCGCTGCCGTGCAGCACGTGGTGAGCGCGAACGCCGCGCGTCCGGGCGGGCCGCGCACGGCGCTGCGGCTCGACGGGCTGCAAGCGGACTCGGCCACGCTGCTCGGCGCCGAACTCCACGCGCTGCGTGTCGATTCGCGCTGGGCCGGTTCCGATTTCGTGCTGGCCTTCGCCTCCGACGCGCTGAGCGGCGAGTTCCGCCTGCCCGCCGATCCCGCGGCACGCTACGCGCTGACGCTGGAGCAGCTGCAGCTCGGCGCCTTCCTCGGCTCCGCGGCGGCGACGCCGGCCGAAGGAGGGGCGGCGACGGGCACGCCGCTGGCCCGCGACGACCGCGCGTGGCGCGGCCTGCAGGGGGTGCGGCTGCCCGAGACCGACGTGCAGGTGCGCCGCGCCGCCCTCGACGACAAGGACCTCGGCGAGTGGCGCTTCCGCATCGGCTCCGAAGTCGACGCGCTGGCGATGACGGACGTGCACGCGACGCTGCCGGGCCTGGAGGTCGCCGGCATCGACAAGGGCAGCGGCGGCAGCTTCCGCCTGCGCTGGATCGCCGGCGAGCCGCGCAGCGAGCTGCGCGTCGGGCTGCGCAGCGACCACATCGAGCGCTTCTTCGCGGCCTGGGGCTACGCGAACGTGCTGGAAGGCCGCAACGGGCGCGCCGACGTCGACTTCAGCTGGCCGGGCAACCCGGCGCAGTTCGCGATGGCGAAGGTGAGCGGCACGATGCAGTTCTCCTGGCGCGACGGACGCCTGATCCTGGAGGGTGGCAACAACCCGCTGATGCGCACGCTCGGCGTGCTGAACTTCGACGAGGTGCTGCGCCGCATCCGGCTCGACTTCAAGGACTTCTACCAGACCGGCCTGGCGTTCGACCGCTTCCGCGGCGCGCTCGCGCTCGGCGAGGGCGTCGCGCACACGCGCGAACCGGTGCGGCTGGACGGCCCGTCGGCGCGCATCCGCTTCAGCGGCCGCTCCGACCTGCTCGCGCGCACCATCGACGCCGATCTCATCGTGACGCTGCCGATCGGCAGCAACCTGCCGTGGATCGCCGCGCTGGCCGGCGGCCTGCCCGCGGCCGCCGGCGCCTACGTGGCGAGCCGCATCTTCGAGGACCAGCTCGGCAAGTTCTCCAGCGCGAGCTACAAGGTGAGCGGCGCGCTCGACGACCCGGCAGTCGAGTTCGTGAAGGTCTTCGACACCGGCGAGGATCCCGATGCCGCGGCGGCGGCCGCGGGCGAGCCTGCGGGCTCCGCGGAGCCGCAGCCGTGAGCGGCGTGCGCGTCGCCGCCGTGCAGATGCTGAGCGGCGAGGACGTCGGGCGCAACCTCGAGCGGGCGCGCGCGCTGATCGCCACCGCCGCGGCCGCCGGCGCGCGGCTGGTGGTGCTGCCGGAAGCCTTCGCGTGCTACGGCGGCGCCGACACGGGCGCGCTGGCCGCCGCGGAGCGCGGCCCCGCCGGCCCGCTGCGCAGCTTCCTCGCGGCGAGCGCGCGCGAGCACGGCATCGTGCTGGTGGGCGGCACCATCCCGGTCGCGGGCGATGCGCCGGGCGAGCGCCCGCGCGCTGCCTGCTTCCTGTACGGCGAGGACGGCAGCGAGCTCGCGCGCTACGACAAGATCCACCTGTTCGACGTCGAGCTGCCGGACGCGCAGCGCAGTTACCGCGAATCGGACAGCTACGCGCCCGGGGAGCGGCTCGTGTGCGCGCCGACGGCCTGCGGGACGCTCGGGCTCGGCGTGTGCTACGACCTGCGCTTTCCCGAGATGTTCCGCGCGCTGGGCCAGCGCGGGATGGACGTGCTCGCGCTGCCGTCGGCGTTCACGCGCGTCACCGGCGAGGCGCACTGGCACGTGCTGCTGCGCGCGCGCGCGATCGAGAACCAGGTCTTCGTGATCGCGCCCGACCAGGGCGGTCGCCATTCGGCCACGCGCGAGACCTGGGGCGGCTCGGCCATCGTCGATCCCTGGGGGCGGGTGCTCGCCAGCGCGGCGCGCGGGGAGGCCGTGATCACGGCCGTGCTCGATCCCG
>CAYXJM010000319.1:0-3686 GCA_964465455.1 uncultured Klebsiella sp. | reverse complement strand
CGCGAGGCGCTCGCCGCCGACGCCGAAGACCTGGCCGCTCACGTTCGCCGCCTCGTCCGAGGCGAGGTAGACGACCAGCGGCGAGTTGCGCTCCGCCAGCCACAGCTCGTCGGGCGCCTTGCCGTCCGGCGCGCTCATCAGGCCGCGCGTCATCTGCGTGGCAGCCACGGGGCAGATCGCGTTGACGCGGATGCCGAGGCGCGCGAGCTCGATGGCCCAGGTGTAGGTCATCGAGGCGATGGCTCCCTTCGCGGCGGCGTAGTTGCTCTGGCCGAAGTTGCCGAAGTGCGATCCCGAGCAGGTGTTGATGATCACGCCGCCGCGACCCTGCGCCTGCATGCACCGCACCGTCGCCTGCGCGCACCAGAAGGTTCCCTTCACGTGCACCAGCCAGACGGCGTCGAACTCCTCGTCGCTCATCTTCAGGAAGGAACGGTCGCGCAGGTTCCCGGCGTTGTTGACCAGCAGCTCGATGCCGCCGAAGGCCGCGACGCAGGCCTCGATCAGCGCCTCGGCGCCCGCGCGCGCCGCGACGCTGTCGCCGTTGGCGATCGCGCGGCCGCCGGCAGCCGTGATTTCGGCGACGACCGCCGCCGCGCGCGCCGCGTCGAGGTCGTTCACCACCACCGCCGCGCCGTGCTCGGCGAGCAGCCGCGCGTGCGCGCGCCCGATGCCGCCGCCGGCGCCGGTGACCACCGCACGCTTGCCCTCGAGCAGCCTCATGTGCCGAACACTCCCGCGGCGATGCGCCGCTCCAGCCAGGCGGGATCCCAGTACATCAGCTGCTGGTGCTTGGCGCGCCGGTAGAAGAGCTGCGGATCGGCATCGAGGCTGAAGCCCAGGCCTCCGTGGATCTGCACGCCCTTCCAGGTCACGCGGCGGAACACAGCGCCCGCCTGCAGCTTCGCCATCATCGCGAGCTGCTCGAAGGGCCTGCCGCTGTCGGCGGCCCAGGCCGCCTGGTAGACGAGGTAGCGCGTGCCCTCGACCTCGGTAGCCGCGTTGGCGAGATCGTGCGCGATCGCCTGGAAACCGCCGATCGGCTGGCCGAACTGCACGCGCTGCTTCGCATAGTCCGTCGCCATCTCGAGCATGCGCTGCGCGCCGCCGATCGACTCCGCCGCCAGCGCGACCTGCGTCTCGTGCGTTGCGCGTTCCCAGGCCGCCGCAAGCGGCGCGCCTGCGAGCCGCGCCGCGGCATCGACCGCAACGCCCGCGAACTCCACCCGCATCAGCTTCTGGTCCGCGTGGTTCGGCAGGTCCGCTAGCGTGATGCCCGCGCTGTCGAGCGGCACCAGCAGCGCCGCCAGTTGGCCCTCGAGGCGCGCGATCACGAGCAAGGCGTCGGCGCTGTTCGCGCAAGGCACCAGCGTCTTCACGCCATCGAGCACGATGCGCCCGTCCTCGTGCCGCGCGCTGAGCGCGACGCGCGCGATGTCGGCGGAATTGCCGGGCTCCTGCCACGCCGTCACCACGATGCGCTGGCCGGCCGCGAGCGCCGGCAGCCACGCGGCCTGCTGCGCCGGGCTTCCGGCCAGCGCGATCAGGCGCGCCGACAGCACGCAGGAGGGCAGGTGCGGCGTGGGCGCGAGCGCGCGACCGAGCTCCTCGTGCACGATGGCGCACTCGATCAGGCCGAGGCCCACGCCGCCGAACGGCTCCGGCACCACGACGCCGGTGATCCCGGTCTCGCCGAGCGCCTGCCACAGCGCCACGCTGTAGCCGCGCGCGTCGCGCTCCAGCGCGCGCAGCTGCCGGGCGTCGAGCAGGTCGGCACAGAGGCCGCGCACCGTTTCGCGCAGCAGCTCCTGCTCCCCGGTGAAATCCAGGTTCATCGCATCCTCTCCTCGTGGCGCGCCTGCGCCCGCCGCGTGCCGGTCCTGGCAGCGGCGGCAACCCGCCCGCCCAGGCCGCGAATGGCCGTCTCCACGACCCGGCGGATGTAGCGCCGATCGGTCGGCAGCCCCATCACCATGATCCGCTGCAGCACGGGTGCCGAGATCATGTCGATCGCGAACTCGAGATCGATGTCCGCCGGCAGTTCGCCGCGCTCGACGGCGCGCGCGAGGATCTCGGCCATCGGCTGGCGGCGCTGGTGCACCAGCGGATCCATCGCGACGCCGAGCGCCGGGTTGTGTGCCCGCTCGGCCACCAGCGCCGCGAGCACGCCGCCGAGCGTGGTCTCCTGCATGAAGCGCGCGAACTGCGCCTGCACCTCGACCAGCTGTGCGACCGTGTCGCCGCGCCCGCGCACCACCAGCAGGGGCGTCTGCGCGAAGGCGGCGATCACGAGGTTCTCCTTCGCGGGCCAGCGCCGGTAGATCGTCGACTTGCTGGCGCCGGCGCGCGCCGCGATCGCCTCGACCGTCATGGCGCGGAAGCCGATTTCCGACAGCAGCTCCATCGTCGCATCGAGGATCGCCTTCTCCGACTCCTGGCTGCGCGGCCGTCCGCGCGCCGGCTGCCTGTCCTGCTGCGGGCGCATGTTTGCTCCTGCCTATCGCAGCGGCAGGCCGAGGCCGCGCCGCGCGATGATGTTGCGCTGCACTTCGGAGGACCCGCCGCCAATCGTATCGACCACGGTCGCCCGATAGGAGTGTTCCCACTTGCCGCGCGCCGGCGCCCCGGGCGCTTCCTCGCGCAGCAGCCCTTCCGGCCCCAGCGCATCGAGCGCGAAATCGGCGAGCCGCCGTCCCAGCTCGGTGCTGTAGAGCTTGTACATCGCGGCCTCCACCGTCGGCACCGCCCCCTTCAGCGCGGCGGCGATCACGCGCCGTTGCAGCATCGTGGCCGTCTCGAGCTCCGCCGCGAGCTGCGCCACGCGGCCGCGCACCACGGGATCATCGGCGATCGCCGCGCCGTCGCGACAGGTGAGCCGCAGCAGCTCGACCAGCGCGTCGAACTTCACCCGCAGCGGCCCGACCGTGAACATCGTGAAGCGCTCGTAGTCGAGCGCCTCGCAGACGTAGATCCAGCCCTTGTCCACTTCGCCCACGAGGTAGTCGCTGGGCACGCGCACGTTGTCGAAGAAGACCTGGTTGGTGCGATGCTCGCCCATCGTCCTGATCTCCGTCACCGTGAGGCCGGGACTGTGCATCGGCAGCAGGAACACGCTGATGCCCTTGTGCTTCGGTGCGCCCGGATCGGTGCGCGCCGCCACCCAGTACCAGTCCGCGAAGTGCGCCGAGGTGGTCCACATCTTCTGGCCGTTCAGCACCCAGTCGGCGCCGTCGCGCACGGCGCGCAGCTGCAGGGAAGCCAGGTCGGAGCCGGCGGCGGGCTCGGAGTAGCCCAGCGCGAACTCGATCCCGGCGTTGAGGATCTTCGGCAGGAACTCGCGCTTGAGCTTCTCCGAGCCGTGCGCGATCAGGGTCTTGCCGATGCAGCCGACGCCCTTGCCGATCAGTGGCGCACCGACGCTCGCGAGCTCCTCGTTCAGCAGGTAATCGTAGACGCCGGGCTTTTCCTGCCCGCCGTACTCGCGCCCCCAGCTCATGCCGAGATAACCCGCCGCCGCCAGGCGCCGGTTGAAGGCGCGGCGCGCCGCGCTGTCGGCCAGCATGGAATCGGCCTCGCGCCCGGGCGCCATCACGTCGTCGGCATCGGGCAAGTCGCGCTCGGCGGCCAGGAAGCGCCGCACGCCGGCGACGAAGGCCTGCTCCTCGGCGGAAAACTCGAAATCCACG
>CAYXJM010000318.1:0-3691 GCA_964465455.1 uncultured Klebsiella sp. | reverse complement strand
CTCGCGCGCCGCGGGGTTCACCACGTCGTTGGCGCCGATCACGATCGCCACGTCGTAGTGCTCGATGCGCGGGTTGATCTCGTCCATCTCGAGCAGCAGGTCGTAGGAGACGTCGGCTTCCGCCAGCAGCACGTTCATGTGCCCGGGCATGCGGCCCGCCACCGGGTGGATCGCGTAGACCACCTCGGTGCCGTTCTCCTCGAGCAGTTCCTGCAGCTCCTTGACGGTGTGCTGGGCCTGCGCGACGGCCATGCCGTAGCCGGGCACTATCACGACGCTGGAGGCCGCCTCGAGGATGTAGTACGCGTCCTCGTGCGTGATCGCCCTGACCTCGCCCTCGAGCTTCTCGGCCGCGCCGCCGACTGCGCCGAAGCCGCTGAACAGCACGTTGGCCAGCGAGCGGTTCATCGCCTTGCACATGATCTGCGTGAGGATGATCCCGCTCGCGCCGACCAGCGCGCCGGCGACGATCAGGATCATGTTGTTGACCGCGAAGCCGGCGGCGCAGGCCGCGAGGCCCGAATAGCTGTTCATCAGCGAGATCACCACCGGCATGTCGGCGCCGCCGATCGGGATCACCGCCATCACGCCGAGCAGGAAGGACAGCGCGATGATCGTGTAGAGCCAGAGGTGGTTGTCCGGCTGCAGGCAGAACATCACCGAGCTCGCCACGATCGCAGCGAGCAGCAGCGCGTTGAAGATGCGCTGGCCGCTGAACAGGAAGGGCTTGCCGCTGACGGCCTCGCTCAACTTGGCCCAGGCCATCACGCTGCCGGTGAAGGTGACGCCGCCGATCAGGATCGTCAGCGCGATCGTGACCAGGATGAACGTCGTGTGGGGCGCGAACAGCGCCGCCCAGCCGACCAGCAGGCTGGCGAGGCCGCCGAAGCCGTTGAACAGCGCCACCAGCTCGGGCATGCCGGTCATCTCGACGCGGCGCGCCCAGACGGCGCCGATCAGCGTGCCGATGGCGACGCCGATCGCCACCTCGGTCCAGGTGATGGCATGGGCGTCGAACAGCGTCGCGACGACCGCGAAGAACATGCCGACCGCAGAGACCAGGTTGCCCTTGCGCGCCGTGGCCGGCGAGCTGAGCATCTTCAGGCCGAATATGAACAGGATCGCCGCGACGACGTAGGCGAGGTTGATGAGCAGAGTCGTGATCATGGCCTCACTTGCCTCCCGGCTTCTTCTTGAACATCGCGAGCATGCGGTCGGTGACCACGTAGCCGCCGATGACGTTGATCGTGGCGAGCGCGACCGCCGCGGTGGCGAGCACGGCCGTCAGCGTCTCGTGCTGCGGCAGGGTCGTGGACGAGACCAGCGCTCCCACCAGCGTGATGCCGGAGATCGCGTTCGACCCCGACATCAGCGGGGTGTGCAGCGTCGCCGGCACCTTGTTGATCAGCTCGAAGCCGAGAAATATCGACAGCATCAGGATGAATGTCAGGAATACGGGTTCCACGGCGGCGGCCCTCAGCGCTTCAGGTTCTTGATGGTCTGGTTAACGATCATGCCCTCGTGGGTGATCACGCACCCCTGGACGATGTCGTCCTCGAAGTTCAGCGCCAGGCGCTTCTCGTCCTTGTGCCAGAACTCCTCGATCAGGTTGCAGAGGTTCGACGAGTACATCTGGCTGGCATCGCGCGGGACGTGGTTCGCCCAGTTGCCGTCGCCGATGATCGTGACGCCGTCGACAACCACGGTTTCGCCGGGCACCGAGCCCTCGACGTTGCCGCCGGTCTCCGCCGCCATGTCCACGATCACGCTGCCCGGGCGCATGCCCGCGAGCATGTCGCGCGTGACCAGCACCGGGGGCTTGCGGCCGAACACCTGTGCCGTCGTGATCACGATGTCGGATTCCGCGATCTGCTTCGCCTGGCCCTGCTTCTGCTTCTCGAGCTGCTCCGGCGTGAGCTGCACCGCGTAGCCGTCCTTGGTCTGGCCGGTCTCGCCGAGGTCGATGTGCAGGAACTTCGCGCCGACCGACTGCACCTGTTCGGCCACCACCGAGCGCGTATCGAAGGCCACGACCTTCGCTCCGAGGCGCTTCGCGGTCGCGATGGCCTGCAGGCCCGCGACGCCGGCCCCGATCACGAACACGTTCGCGGGCTTCAGCGTGCCGGCGGGGGTCATCATCATCGGCAGGATGCGCGGCAGGCGCGCCGCGGCCAGCAACACCATGACGTAGCCGGCGAGGTTGCCCTGCGAGCTGAGCGCGTCCATCTTCTGCGAGCGCGTGGTGCGCGGGATCATCTCCATGCTGATCGCCGTCACGCCGGCGGCCACGAAAGCGTCGATCAGGCCCGCTTCGTTGAAGGGGTCGAGGTAGCTCACGTGGATGGCGCCGCGCTTCAATTGCGCGATCTCGGCGAGCGGCGGCTTGTGCAGGCGCAGCACCAGGTCCGCTTGCGCGAGCAGTTGCGCGCGGTCGGGCGAGACGTGCGCGCCGGCCTTCGCGTAGTCCTCGTCCGAGTGGCCGGCACCGGCGCCGAGCCCGGCCTCGACGGTGACCTGCGCACCCGCCCGCACCAGTTTCTGGATGCTCGCCGGGATCATCGCGGCGCGACGTTCCCCCGGCTGCAGTTCGCGTGGAACTCCGATCAGCATACGTGTTGTCTCCTGTCATGGGGCGTCCGGATGCATCCCCCCGCGCAGGGGATGCACCAAACCGGGGCGATTATAGGGTAGAGCTCGCGGAAGTCTGCCTCATACATTCGCACGATACACATGAACGATATTAATGCGAGCCCGCCGGCGTCCGGCGCAGCCGCACGATGCTCCCGTCGCGCGCGGCGCTCAGGTAGATCGCGCCGTCGGGGCCCTGCGTGACGCCGGTCGGGAACACCGGGTGCGCCGTGGTATCGATGCCGGGCAGCTCGAGCGGCAGGTCGGTGGCGAGCACCGTGAGCGCGCCGGTCGCGGGATCCACGCCGAGCAGCCGGCCGGCGCCGCGCTCGGCCACGGCGAGCGTGCCGTCGGCGAGCAGCGCGAGGCCGTCGGGGCGATCGAGCCCCCCGGCCACGACACGGCGGGTGCCGTCGTCGCCGAGCGCGATGATGCGGCCCGCGCCGCTCTCGCTGACGTAATAGCCGGTGGCGCCGCGCGCGAGGCCCGTCGGCTGCTGCAGCCCACGGGCCAGCACGCGCATCGTCGCGGTGTCCGTTGCGTCGAGCAGCAGCAGGCGCCCGCCGTGGCCGAGCTCGGTCACGGCGAAGCGCCCGGCATCCAGCGCGGCGACCGCGCCCGGCTGCACCAGTCCCGCCCAGTGGGCGACGGGGCGTCCGGTCGCGATCTCCCACAGCTCGGCGCGGCCCGAGGCGAAGCTCACGGTCAGCAGCCGGCCCGCCGCCGCGGCAACGCCGGTCGGGAAGCCGTTGTCGGCGAGCGAGCGGCTGATGTCGCGCACCGCGCCGCTCGCGAGGTCCACGGCGCTCAGCGTGAAGGCATCGGCCACGAACAGCGTGCCGCCGCTCGCCGCGAGACCGCCCGGCAGCGTGAGCGCGCTGCCGGTCACCTTGCGCACGCCGCCGCCGGCGCGGTCCACCTCGTAGATGGCGTTGTCCGACATGTTCGTGACGAACAGCCGGTCGTCGGCGTCGAAGGCGAGGTTGTCGAGATTCGAGGGCGCCCGGGCCACGCGCTCGCGCGCGTGGCGCAAGGTGTCGATGCGGAAGATTTCGCCGGTCTC
>CAYXJM010000317.1:0-3701 GCA_964465455.1 uncultured Klebsiella sp. | reverse complement strand
GCGCCGTCACGGTGCAGCTGCCGCGCCCCGGAGGGCCCAGGCGGCGCCCCTTCCGCGCGCCCTGACCCGGCAGGGCGCGCCGCTCACGCCGCCGCGCACCGCTTGGGCGCACGCCCTCGCTGGCCCATGCACCATTTCGGTGCGTATACTCCCGGACAACCCCGCACCGACATCCTGACTCCGTGCCTCGGGCGCACGCCAGACACCCGCGTTCGCCGCCACGACAGGCCCGTTGCGTCGCACGCGGCCCGTCCGGGCAACCGCGCGGACAGCCGGCACCGGGAATCGGCCCGGGCGTAGCGGAGGGGGGCGCGCGCTCCGGATGTGCTGGCTCGCATCTTGCTAACCGGTTCTGTCAAAGGAAGCAATAAAGCCTGCAATGCGCCCGAAGGTCCTGCACACCCGACTGCTCGACACGCTGACCACGGCCATCCTGCTGGTGGATGCGCACATGCGCGTGAGCTATCTCAACCCCGCGGCCGAAACGCTGCTGGGACTGAGCCGCGGTCGCGTGCTGCGCGAGAACATCGCGCGGATCGTGCAGGAGGACGACGACACCGTCGCCGGGCTGCAGCGCGTGCTGGCGACCGGCATCGGCTTCACCAAGCGCCAGGCCACCTTCCACCTGGGTCCCGCGCACAGCATCACGGTCGATTACGCGGTGACGCCGATCACGCTGGAGGGCGAGGCGCTGGTGATCGAGATCCGCCCGCTCGACCGGCTGATGCGCATCAGCCGCGAAGAGGCGATCCTGTCCTCGCAGCAGATGACGCAGGTGATGGTTCGCGGTCTCGCGCACGAGATCAAGAACCCGCTGGGCGGATTGCGCGGGGCCGCGCAACTGCTGGCACGCGAGCTCGATTCCGAACACCTGCTCGACTACACCAACGTGATCATCGAGGAGGCCGACCGGCTGCGCAATCTCGTCGACCGCCTGCTCAGCACGCCGCGCCGGCTGCTGCGTGAACCGGTCAACATCCACGAGGTACTGGAGCGGGTGCGGCAGCTGATCGAGGCAGAGACGCAGGGCGCGCTGCCCATCGTGCGCGACTACGACCCGAGCATCCCGGAGCTCACCGCCGACCGCGAGCAGCTGATCCAGGCGGTGCTGAACGTCGCGCGCAACGCCCAGCAGGCGCTCAGCGAAACGCCGCGGCCCGAGATCCGCTTCCGCACCCGCACCCAGCGCCAGTTCACGATCGGCAACCAGCGCCACCGCCTGGTGTGCCAGATCGACATCTGCGACAACGGCCCGGGCGTGCCGCCGGAGATCCTCGACAACATCTTCTTCCCGATGATCAGCGGTCGCCCCGAGGGCTCGGGGCTGGGACTCGCGATCGCCCAGGGCATCGTCAACCAGCACCACGGCCTGATCGAATGCCAGAGCAAGCCCGGCAACACCGTTTTCTCGATACTGATTCCGCTGGAGAATCCCAATGACTGATACGCCGCGCGTGTGGATCGTGGACGACGACCGCTCGATACGCTGGGTGCTGGAAAAGGCGCTCGCCGGCGCCGCGATCGAGGCCGCCAGCTTCGCAGACGCCGAATCGCTGATGCGCCGGCTGCGCGAGGACGCGCCGGACGCCATCATCAGCGACATCCGCATGCCCGGCATCGACGGGCTGCAGCTGCTCTCGCGCATCCGCGCGTCGCACCCCGAGCTGCCGGTGATCATCACGACCGCGCACTCCGACCTCGACAGCGCCGTGGCCTCCTACCAGGGCGGCGCCTTCGAGTACCTGCCGAAGCCCTTCGACATCGACGAGGTGGTGACCGTCACCAAGCGCGCGCTGGCGCACCGCCGCCAGCAGGGCGAAGCGCCCCCCGAGGAGCCGGTGCCGGAGTCGACCGAGATCATCGGCGAGGCGCCGGCGATGCAGGAGGTGTTCCGCGCCATCGGCCGCCTGTCGCACTCGCTGATCACGGTGCTGATCAACGGCGAGTCCGGCACCGGCAAGGAACTGGTCGCGCGCGCGCTGCACCGCCACAGCCCGCGCGCGAGCGGCCCGTTCATCGCGCTCAACATGGCCGCGATCCCGAAGGACCTGATGGAGTCCGAGCTCTTCGGCCACGAGAAGGGCGCCTTCACCGGCGCGCAGGCGCAGCGCCGCGGGCGCTTCGAACAGGCCGACGGCGGCACGCTGTTCCTCGACGAGATCGGCGACATGCCCGCCGAGACGCAGACGCGGCTGCTGCGCGTGCTGGCCGACAGCGAGTTCTACCGCGTCGGCGGCCACGTGCCGGTGCACGTGAACGTGCGCATCATCGCGGCCACGCACCAGAACCTGGAGCAGCTGGTGCGCGAGGGGCGCTTCCGCGAGGACCTCTACCACCGCCTCAACGTGATCCGCATCCACCTGCCGGGGCTGCGCGACCGGCGCGAGGACATCCCGCGGCTCGCGCGGCACTTCCTGAAGCGCGCCGCCGACGAGCTCGGCGGCGAGCCCAAGGTGCTGCTGCCCGAGACCGAGGCCTACATGGCCGGCCTGTCGTGGCCGGGCAACGTGCGCCAGCTCGAGAACGCCTGCCGCTGGCTCACCGTGATGGCCTCGGGGCGCGAGGTGCACATCGCCGACCTGCCGCCCGAACTGCTCACCACCGAGCAGGGCGAGAGCTCGCGCGGGGACTGGGTGGAGCTGCTGCGCGCCTGGGCCGACGCCGAGGTGCGCCGCGGCAACGCGCGCCTGCTCGACACCGCGCTGCCGCGCTTCGAGACCGCGATGATCGAGACGGCGCTGCTGCACACGCGCGGGCGGCGCGGCGAAGCCGCCGAGCTGCTCGGCTGGGGCCGCAACACGCTGACCCGCAAGATCAAGGAACTGGAGCTCACCGGACTGCCGGACAACGGCGACTGAATCCCGACACCCGGCGCGGCGCGGGCCGAGCCGGCCCGCGCCGCGCCTCGCGTTGGCGGTTGTTCGCAAGCGGCCGCTACAATCGCGCCATGCTCGACGTCGTACTGTTCCAGCCCGAGATTCCGCCCAACACCGGCAACGTGATCCGGTTGTGCGCCAACACCGGCTTCGCGCTGCACCTGATCGAGCCGCTCGGCTTCGAACTCGACGACGCGAAGCTGCGTCGCGCCGGGCTCGACTACCACGAGTGGGCGACGGTCACGACGTGGCGTGACTTCCCCGCCTATCTCGGGCAGCACCCGGGACAGCGCGTGTTCGCGTTCAGCACGCGCGGCGCCACGCGCTTCGACCGGGCGGCCTTCCGCGCCGGCGACGCGCTGCTGTTCGGACCAGAAACGCGCGGCCTGCCGCAGGCGGTGCTCGATGCGCTGCCGCGCGAGCACGTGCTGCGCCTGCCGATGCGCCAGGGCAGCCGCAGCATGAACCTCTCGAACACGGTCGCAGTGGCCGTGTTCGAGGCCTGGCGGCAGCTCGGCTACGAGGGGGGAGGCTGAGCGGGAGTCCGGTCGCGGGGGAGGGCCGCTCCTGCGGGAACGGCCGGCGGACTCGTTGCAGTCGCGGGCGGGTGGAGGTGTTACGGTCGCGGGCGCGGCCCGCTCCTACGGATCGCGTCGGTAGGAGCAGGTCATGCCCGCGACAGCAGGCGGCCTCAGTTGACGGCGGGCGCTGCGGCGGCCTGTTCCTGCGCCTGCTGCTTCAGCGCCTGCTGGTAAAGGGCGTCGAAGTTGACCGGCGCCAGCATCAGCGCGGGGAAGCTGCCGCGGGTCACCAGGTTGTCGATGG
>CAYXJM010000316.1:0-3749 GCA_964465455.1 uncultured Klebsiella sp. | reverse complement strand
ATCGGCGAGGTGTCGAATTCGGAGCACAACCTGCGCTCGCTTGGCAAGGCCGGCGCCAAGCGCTGGCGCGGCGTGCGCCCGACGGTGCGCGGCGTCGTGATGAACCCGGTCGACCACCCGCACGGCGGCGGCGAAGGGCGCACCAGCGGCGGCCGTCACCCGGTCAGCCCGTGGGGCACCCCGACCAAGGGTTACAAGACGCGGTCGAACAAGCGCACCGACAGCATGATCGTGCGCCGTCGCGGCAAGAAATAAGGGCAGCTCTAGTTCAGCGCGAACCAGATCAAGAGGATTCAGTCTGTGCCACGTTCGTTGAAAAAAGGACCGTTCATCGACCTTCATCTCGTGAAGAAGGTCGAGGCCGCAGCCGCCAAGGGCGACAAGAGGCCGATCAAGACCTGGTCGCGCCGTTCGATGGTGTCCCCCGACATGGTGGGGCTGACGATCGCCGTCCACAACGGCAAGCAGCACGTGCCGGTCCACGTCTCCGAGGAGATGGTCGGGCACAAGCTGGGTGAATTTGCCGCCACGCGCACCTACAAGGGGCACGCCGGCGACAAGAAGGCGAAGAAGTAGGCGTACGGGCGAGGGTCCAACGATGGAAGTCATGGCAAAACTCCGGGGCGCGCGGATTTCCGCCCAGAAGGCCCGCCTGGTGGCGGACCAGATTCGCGGCAAGCCCGTCGAGGAGGCGCTGAACACGCTGGCGTTCAGCACCAAGAAGGCTGCTGTGCTCGTGCGCAAGGTGCTGAACTCGGCCATCGCGAACGCGGAGCACAACGAGGGCGCCGACGTCGACGAGCTGAAGGTCAGCTCGGTGTTCGTGGACGAGGGCACGACGCTCAAGCGCATCATGCCGCGTGCCAAGGGTCGCGCAGATCGCATCGCGAAGCGCACCTGTCACATTACGGTCAAAGTTGCCGGTCGCTGAGGCAAAACGGGAGACACGATGGGTCAGAAAGTCAACCCTACCGGGATTCGGCTCGGTATCGTCCGCAAGCACAATTCGGTGTGGTACGCGGACAGCAAGAACTACGCGAAGAACCTGATCACCGATCTGAAGGCGCGCTCGTACATCGAGTCGCGGCTGAAGAACGCCTCGGTCAGCCGCGTGGTGATCGAGCGGCTCGCGCAGACGGCACGCATCGTCGTGCACACGGCGCGCCCGGGCATCGTGATCGGCAAGAAGGGCGAGGACGTCGATCGCCTGCGCAAGGACCTGACGCAGCGCATGGGCGTTCCGGTGCAGATCAACATCGAGGAAGTGCGCAAGCCCGACCTGGACGCGAAGCTCCTGGCACAGGGCGTGGCGCAGCAGCTCGAGCGCCGCATCATGTTCCGCCGCGCGATGAAGCGCGTGGTGCAGAGCGCGATGCGCGCCGGCGCCGAGGGCGTGAAGGTGCAGGTCAGCGGCCGTCTCGGCGGCGCCGAGATCGCGCGCACGGAGTGGTACCGCGAAGGCCGTGTCCCGCTGCACACGCTGCGCGCCGACATCGACTACGCGACCTTCGAGGCGCAGACCACCTACGGCGTGATCGGCGTCAAGGTGTGGGTGTTCAAGGGCGAGGTGATCGGCCGTCCTGGCGAAACACAGGCGGCGGCCAAGTAAGGCCGGGCGACAAAACTCTGAGAGCAGACAGCGATGTTACAGCCGAAGCGGACCAAATTTCGTAAGCAGTTCAAGGGGCGCAACCGTGGCCTGGCCCAGCGTGGCAGCAAGGTGAGCTTCGGGGAATTCGGGTTGAAGACGACGGATCGCGGCCGCCTGACGGCGCGCCAGATCGAGGCGGCGCGTCGCGCGCTGACCCGCCACATCAAGCGGGGCGGCAAGATCTGGATCCGCGTGTTCCCGGACAAGCCGATCTCGAAGAAGCCGCTGGAAGTGCGGATGGGCGCGGGCAAGGGCAGCGTCGAGTACTGGGTGGCGCAGATCCAGCCGGGCAAGGTGCTCTATGAAATCGAGGGAGTGAGCGAGGAACTGGCGCGCGAAGCGCTGGCGCTCGCGGCGGCCAAGCTGCCTATCCCCACTGTATTCGTGAAAAGAACGGTGATGTGATGAACGTTAGCGAACTGCGCGGGAAGTCCGTGGAAGACCTGAACAAGGAACTGCTGCGTCTGCTCGAGGCACGCTTCAAGCTGCGCATGCAGAAGGCGACGGGGCAGCTCGGCCAGACGCATCTGCTCAAGGCCCAGCGCCGTGACATTGCGCGCGTCAAGACGATCCTCAAGGAAAAGGCAGGTAAGTGACCATGACCGGTGAAGCGAGCAAGAGCGGGCGCACGGTGTCGGGCCGGGTCGTCAGCGACAAGATGGACAAGACGATCACGGTCCTGGTCGAGCGTCGCGTGAAGCACCCGGTGTACGGCAAGTACATCACGCGCTCGTCCAAGGTTCACGCCCACGACGAGAAGAACGAGTGCCGCATCGGCGACCTGGTGACGGTGCGCGAGACGCGTCCGATCTCGCGCTCCAAGACCTGGGCGCTGGTGAGCATCGACGAGCGTCCCGTGCGCGTGGACGCCTGAGCGGCATACGGCACAAGCGATAGCGGCGGCAGTGGCGAGTTGGAGTAGAACATGATTCAGACTGAATCGTACCTGGAAGTGGCGGACAACAGCGGCGCGCGTCGCGTGATGTGCATCAAGGTGCTCGGCGGCTCGCACCGCCGCTACGCACGCGTCGGGGACGTGATCAAGGTCACGGTGAAGGACGCGATCCCGCGCGGTCGCGTCAAGAAGGGCCAGGTGATGAATGCCGTGGTGGTGCGCACCCGCAAGGGCGTACGCCGCCCCGACGGTTCGATCATCCGTTTCGACGACAACGCGGCCGTGCTGCTGAACAACCAGCTGGCACCGATCGGCACGCGCATCTTCGGACCGGTGACGCGCGAGCTGCGCACGGAAAAGTTCATGCGCATCATTTCGCTCGCTCCCGAAGTGCTCTGAGCGCTGCGGCAACGGCAAGAGGCAAGGCAATGGCAAAGATCAGGCGCAATGACGAGGTGATCGTCATCACCGGAAAGGACAAGGGCAAGCGCGGCAAGGTGGTGCGCGTGCTCGAGAACGGCCGCGTGGTCGTGGCGGGGATCAACATGGTCAAGCGGCACACGCGTGCCAACCCGCAGCTCGGCACCGCCGGCGGCATCGTTGAGAAGGAAGCGTCCGTGCACGCCTCCAACGTTGCGCTCGTGAACCCCGCGACCGGCAAGGCCGACCGCGTGGGCTTCAAGGTGCTCGAGGACAAGACCAAGGTGCGGGTGTTCCGCTCCTCCGGTGAACTCATCGACGGGTAATGGCAATGGCAAGGTTCAAAGAGATCTACAACAGCGAAATCGTTCCGAAGCTGATGAGCGAGTTCGGCTACCAGAGCGTGATGCAGGTTCCCCGCATCACCAAGATCACCCTGAACATGGGTGTGGGCGAGGCCGTGGGCGACAAGAAGATCCTGGACAACGCCATGGGCGACATGGCCAAGATCTCCGGCCAGAAGCCGGTCATGACCAAGGCCAAGACCTCGATCGCCGGCTTCAAGATCCGCGAGGGCTGGCCCGTGGGCTGCAAGGTCACGCTGCGCCGCGAACGCATGTACGAGTTCCTCGAGCGCCTGATCGACATCGCGATCCCGCGCATCCGGGACTTCCGCGGCATCAGCGCGAAGAGCTTCGACGGACGCGGCAATTTCTCGATGGGCGTCGCCGAGCAGATCATCTTCCCGGAGATCGATTACGACAAGATCGACGCCCTGCGCGG
>CAYXJM010000315.1:0-3750 GCA_964465455.1 uncultured Klebsiella sp. | reverse complement strand
CGAGGTAGATCTCGTTCAGGTAGGCCTCGAGGATCTCCTCCTTGCTGTAGCGCAGTTCCAGCACCACCGCCATCGCGAGCTCCATGAGCTTGCGCGTGATGGTGCGCTCGCGGGTCAGGAAGAAATTCTTGACCAGCTGCTGCGTCAGCGTGCTGCCGCCCTGCTCGAGCGCGCCGCTGCTCACGTTGACCCACATCGCGCGCGCGATGCCCTTCAGCGAGACGCCGTGGTGCGAGTCGAAGTTCTGGTCCTCGACCGCCATCAGCGTGCGGATCAGCTGCGGCGGCACGTCGCTCACGCGCACCAGGATGCGGTCCTCGTTGTGCGCCGGGTAGATCCCGCCGATGTGCACCGGCTCCAGCCGCGCCAGCGCGACCTCGGTACCCTGCTCGTCGCGGACCGCGCGCACCGAGTTGCCGGCGAACTCCACGCGCAGGCGCCGCGCGGGCTCTTCGCCGTCCCAGAAGCGGAAGCCGCGCGTCGCGATCGACACCGTGCTGCCCGAGACGGTGTAGGTGCCGGCGGCCGTCCCGCCGCCTGCGGCGCGGTATCCCAGCGTCTCGAGCTCGGCGCCGAGCTCGCGCGGCCCCACCGGGGCGCCGGCGTAGAGCTCGAGCGGGCGCCCGTAGACCATCGCCGGCACCGCCCACTTCTTGCCCGAGAACTCGCGCTGGATGTAGGCATCCAGGTACATGAACAGGAGCGCGCCCACCACGACGCCCGCGGCCGCGACGCGCAACAGCACGACCGGCCAGCGTCGCGGCCGGACCGGGGCGGGTTTGCGCGGGGGCTTGCGGTCGGATCTGCGCGGCGGTTTTCGCTCGGGCTGGTGGACTACGCCGCGTTGCGGGCTGCGGTCGGATACGGAAGGCATGGGGCGCAAGTGTACGGAGAAGCCCCATACCCTACAAACAAATGCAGGTTTTCACATTGAGCCGCGCCCGCGCGCTGCGGATAATCGCGCGCCGGGAACTCCCCCGGTTCGCGGCACAACGGAACAGCGCATGAAGAAATACAACGTCTACGGCATGGGCGCCGCACTGGTCGACACGGAGATCGAGGTCGACGACACGTTCCTCGGTTCCGCGGGCATCGACAAGGGCGTGATGACGCTGGTCGACGAGGCGCGCCAGGACCGGCTGCTCGCGATGCTCAGCACGCACCTGGTGGCCTCGCGGCGCGCGAGCGGCGGCTCCGCGGCGAACTCCGTGATCGCCACGAGCTGCTTCGGCGGCAGCGCGTTCTACACCTGCAAGGTCGCCGACGACGAGAACGGGCGCTTCTACCTGGCCGACATGGCGCGCGCCGGCGTCGACTGCAACGCCTGCGCGGGCCGCGAGCGCGGCACCACCGGCAAGTGCCTGGTGATGATCACGCCGGACGCCGAGCGCACGATGAACACCTTCCTCGGCATCAGCTCCACGCTGTCGGCGGAAAACCTCGACGAGGCCGCGCTCGCCGCCTCGGAGTACCTCTACGTCGAGGGCTACCTCGTCACCTCGCCGACCGGGCGCGCGGCGGCGATCGCGGCGCGCGAATTCGCCGCGCGCAACGGCGTGCGCACCGCGCTCAGCTTCTCGGATCCCGGCATCGTCGCGCACTTCCGCGACGGGCTGGCCGACATGATCGGTCCCGACGGCATCGACCTGCTGTTCTGCAACCTCGCGGAGGCGCAGGAATGGACCGGCGCAGAGCGCCTGGAGGACGCGGCCGAGGGCCTGCGCCGGGTGGCGCGGTCCTTCGCGGTCACGCTGGGCGGCGAGGGAGCGCTGGTCTTCGACGGGCGTCATTACCACCGCATCGCGCCGCACCCTGTGAAGCCGATCGACACCAACGGCGCCGGCGACATGTTCGCGGGCGCCTACATCTTCGGCATCACCAACGGCTACGACGCGCTCGCCGCCGGGCGGCTCGCGAACCGCGCCGCGGCGGAACTGGTCACGCACTACGGTCCGCGCCTGCCCGCGCCCCTGCACCGCCAGCTGCTGGAGGAGTTCAACCGCGAGCAGGGTTGATCGGCGTCCGGATGAATCCGGACCTACGGAAGGCGCTCGCAGGTTCGGCGTAGGTTCGGCTTCAGCCGAACATCGTCCGGATGAATTCGAACCTGCGGAGCCGGCCGTCAGCCCTGCGCCAGCAGTTCGCGCAGGTCGATCACGCCGGCGTTGGCGCGCGAGATGTAGGAGGCCATCACCAGCGAATGGTTCGCGAGCGGCCCGTAGCCGGTGCCGTTCAGTATCACCGGGCTCCACATCGCCTCCTGCGTGCCCTCGAGCTCGCGGATGATCTGGCGCAGGCTGACGGCGGCGTTCTTGCGTGCGAGCACGTCGGCGAAGTCCACCTCGACCGCGCGCAGGAACTGGATCAGCGCCCAGGTCGAACCGCGCGCCTCGTAGAAGACGTCGTCGATTTCGAACCACGGCGTCTTCGACTCGAACTCGCTGATGCTCGGCGTCGACTGGTGCGCCGCCGGGTCGCCGGCCAGGTCGACGTTGAGACGGGTCTTGCCGACGCTCGCGCTCAGGCGCTGCGACAGGCTGCCGAGCCGGGTCTGCACCGTGCCGAGCCAGTAGCGCAGGTTGTCGGCGCGGGCGTAGAACTGCGCGTCGGGGTTCGCGGTGTCGCCGAGGCGCTTCGCGTAGGCCTCGAGGTGCCGGATGCCCTCGCGGTACTCCGACTCGCTGGGCGGCAGCAGCCAGGAGCTGTTGTCGAAGTTGAACTGCGGTTCCGCCAGCGCGAGGTCCGGGTCTTCCTTCGACTGCGACTGCGAGCGGCTCAGCGTCTCGCGCATCGCCTTCGCGAGGTCGCGCACCTGCACCAGCGCACCGAACTCCCAGTTCGGCATGTTGTCCAGCAGCACGCCCGGCGGCAACCGGTCGTTGCTGAGGTAGCCGCCCGGCTTGTCCAGCAGCGTCTCGGCCACGCCGACCAGGGTGGCCGTGGTCGCGGTGCCGACCACGACCGGGCGCGCCTGGCGCTCCGCGAAGCGCGCGGCGTACTGGCGCACGTCGAAGGCCTCCGGCTCGTTCGACCAGTACAGGGAGAGCGCCACGTTCACGATCGCGAGCAGGCCCACCGCCGCCGCAACGCCCACCGCCGCGGCGCCGCCCGGCGCCAGCGTCTTGCCGAGGGCCCGCGTCCGTCCTTCCTCGATGTTCACGCCGGTTTCCATGCTGTCACTCCCCGATTGCCCTGACACGCGCCTCGGCGCACTGCTCGGCGCCGTCCTCCAGCCGCAGGCAGAACGGCAGCACCGCGCCAGCGCGCGGCGCCGCGGCCAGCCCTCCCACCATCAGATGATACCCGCCTGGTTCAAGCCGCACGCTGGCGCCCGCCGCGATCTCCAGCCGCGGCACCGGGTACATGCGCATCATGCCGTCGGCATGGCGGTGGCCGTGCACGGCCGCGCTGGCGGCGGACTCCACGCGCGCGCCCACGACCGCGACCGGCGCGTCACCGCGGTTGTGCAGTTCCATGTAGATGGCCGCGCCGCTGCTGCCCGGCGGGGGCTCGCGCAGCCAGGCGGAGGCGATCTCGAGCGGGGCGGCGAACGCCGGTCCCGCCAGCAGGGCGAGCAGGAACGCGCCCGGAAGCGTGCGTCTCATGCGGTGAACGACCTCGGTACGACGATCGCCGGTATTCTGCCACAGCGCATCGCGGCGCACGGGCGGTAATTATTGCCCCTCGATGCAGCGCGCCGGCACTGGCTAGAATGCGCCGCGCGGCCGGAACCGGCCGTCGCCCCGAAGG
>CAYXJM010000314.1:0-3764 GCA_964465455.1 uncultured Klebsiella sp. | reverse complement strand
CGTTTCGTCTAGCGCTTGCCGGACTTGCGCAGGTTGTCGGTGGTGTAGAAGTCCGCGCCGGGATCCGGGGCCGAGAAGTTCCACGGCCTGGTCCAGTTCGTCATGCGCGTCGTGTTGTACACCCCCGCGCGCAGGTCGTGGAACATCTGGCTGCGGATGTCGTAGCCCTGCCGGTCGAACAGGTACAGCGAGTTGATCATCACGGTCTTCCACAGCTCGCCGCGATTGTCGTAGTTCTCGGTGATCGCGATGTGCCAGCCGTCCTCCTCGACGTAGAAGCGCCGCTTGCCGTAGATGTGGCGGAAGCCCTCGCGCAGCGTCGCCTCGACCACCCACACGCGGCGCAGTTCGTAGCGCATGTAGTCCGGGTTGGCGTGGCCCACGGTCAGCAGCTGCTCCGGCTTCAGGGCCGGATCGTCGAAGCGGTAGCTGTGGAACGGCACGTACATCTCCTGCCGGCCGAGGAGCTTCCACTCGAAGCGATCCATAGCCCCGTTGAAGCCCAGCGTGTCGTCGATGGTGAGGAAGCCGCCGGGACCGTCCGGCGTGTCGTAGCCGACGTTCGGCGCCTGGCGGATGCGCCGCGAGCCGGGCAGGTAACGCCAGACGCTGCGCGGGGTCTCGGTATAGTCCAGCGGCTCGAGGATCAGCGTGATCATGCCCTTGTCGCGCACCGGTTCCTCGACCGCGAACCAGATGAACGCGGAATACTTGCTGAGCGTCTTGAAGTCCGCGCCCACCGGGATCGCCGGGTCCGAGAACAGCACTTTCATGTGGGTGACGCCGCGCCGCGTCGAGCGCCTGCCGTCGGGATAGACCACGACGTCGTCGGTGAGGCCTTCCATGTCGTAAGCGGGCTCGGACAGCCGCGAGTTCCAGATCGGGTGCGCGCCCCGGGTCGGTATCGGGAACGGAATGCCGCCGGTGTAGCCGTTGACGCCGTCGTCGCCGTTGTAGAGCTCGGCGTTCAGCGCGTTGTGGCGCGCGCGCGCCGCGGCGTCCGTCGTCACGCCGAAATCGCGGTGCGTCGGATAGACGTCCATGCGGAAGCTCTTCGGATAGGCCCGGAACAGCGCCTTCTGCCCCTCGCTCAGGCGCGCCGCGTACTGCTCCACGTTCTGCGCGGTGATCGAGAACAACGGCTTCTCGCCGGCGTAGGGATCGGGGTAGACGGTGCCGGGGCCCGCGTACTTCACGCCCGGCGGCACGCCGATGATCTTGCCGCTCCACGCGGGTATCGACCCGTCCGCGTTGCCGGCCACTTCCGCCCCGGTCGGCGTGAGATCCTTGCCGAGCCTCGCGGCCTGCTGCTCGTCGACCTTGCCGGATGCCAGCGGCGCGGCGAGCGCCAGGGCCAGTCCGCCGATTGCCAGTGCGCGCATGCCCTTGTCCCCCTTCCGGCGTTTCAGAAGCTGTACTTGATGTTGAACGCGACGTTGTCGCGGTCGATGAGCCAGTTGTCGATGCCGCCGCCCGAATAGGTGGCGTAGCTCAGCTCGGCGACGATCCTGTCGAGGTAGGTGCCCTGCAGCCCGATGCTGAACACCAGGGCGTTCTCGACCAGGTTCGCCTCGCGCACGGTGCCGCCGAGGCCCTGCTGCGCGAAGACGAGGATGTCGGCGTCGAGGCCCTGCAGCACGTTGTTGTAGGCAAAGTCCGCCCGCAGCGCGTAGCCCCAGGCGCGCGCGTCGTAGCCCAGTTCGCTGCCGCTCTTGCCCACGTCCTCGAAGCCGACCACCTCGCCGACGAGCTGCAGGTCGTCCCACAGCGCGGTCGGGCGAATCACCTGCGTGAAGCCGATCTGTCCCTGCAGCAGCGCGTCGCGCTGCGGCGCACCGTCGTCGTCGGCCATCGGCGCGTTGTCGCGCCAGGAGATCTCGCCGTTCACCTGCGTGTCGCCGACCAGCGTGGTGAAGCTCGCGCCGAGCGTGCGGATGTCGTCGAAGTAGCGGATGCGATAGCTGACGGGCAGCTGCTGCCCGGCGAGGGTCACGCTGTTGCGCTCGAAGCTCGGCGCCTTGTTGTGCGCGTTCAGGACGTAGAAGCCGAGCTCGGTGCCGGACTCCAGGGCGTAGCGCAGCGCCACGCCCCACTGGCCCTGGTCGCCGGGCTCGTCGTCGGCGAGGCGCGGGATGCGCGGATCCAGCCCGAAGAGCTCCAGCGCGCCGACGTAGAACGTGTCGGCGCCGGACCCGAGGTAGTCCTGCTGGCTGAAGTAGCTGCCGACGGCGTTCAGGATCGTGTGCTTCCACTCGTACTGGTAGTAGGCCTGCAGCGCCAGTGAGGCGTTGAGGTCGACCTGGGCGTACACCGCGCCGGTGGGCAGCAGGATCTCCTTCACCTCGGTGCCGGGCACGTTGGCGACGCCGGCATCGAAGCGGTTCTGCATCCCGTTGACTCCCGGGAAGAAGGTGGCCTCGCCCCAGTTGATGACCTGCCGTCCCACGCGCAGGTCCAGCACGCGATCGGCGACGTCGAAGTTGGCGTAGGCGTACGCGTCGAGGAACTCGGCGTGGGAACCCTGGTCGTCGCGCGTCTCGTCCACGAACTCGCCGCGCCGCGTCGTGGGCGCGTTGTTGAAGGTCCGGTAGCCGGTCGCGTCCATGTCGGTGTGGCCGTCCTGGTAGACCGTGTCGTAGAAGGCCTTGACGCGCGCGAAGAGACCGTAGTCGTCCTTGTTCAGCTCGATGTCGGTGAGCAGCGTCGCGCGGTTCGAGATCAGCCCCTTGTCGAAACTGTTGTCGCCGTCGTCGAGGTTCTGCGCGACCACCGTCGCGGGGCTGGTCAGGAACGCGAACGTCCGGTCGAAATCCCACGCGGGATCGGGCCGGCGCAGCAGGCTGTTTTTCGCGCCCTCGACGCGCCACTGCGCGCCGTAGGTGAGCGTGGTGTCGAGGTCGAGCGAAAGCCCGGACGCCGCGTCGAAAGTGAGCGCGCTCGCCCTGCCGGCGGCGAGCAGGATTGCCGCCGCGGCCGCGCCGCAACGGGCCGGAAAAAAGCCTCGCTTCACGGTGTATCCCCCTTCGCCGCCGGCGGGTTGCCCGCCCCGGCCCGGCGGCCGATCAGGTAGTGCGCGAGCGCGGGCAACAGCCACAACGCCCCGATCATGTTCCACAGGAACATGAAGGTGAGCAGCTTGCCCATGTCGGACTGGAACTTGATCGGCGACCACATCCACGTCGCGACGCCGACGGCCAGCGCAACGCCGGTCAGGCTCACGGCCGCGCCGGTGTGGCGCAGCGCGTGGTAGTAGGCCTCCTGCAAGCGCATGCCCTGCTGCAGGAAGATCTGCAGGCGGTTGTAGACGTAGATCGCGTAGTCCACGCCGACGCCGACGCCGAGGGCGATCACGGGCAGCGTCGCGACCTTGACGCCGATGCCGAGCCAGGCCATCAGCGCGTTGCAGAGCACCGAGGTGAGCCCGAGCGGGACCATGATGCAGATCACCGCGGTGAACGAGCGGAAGCTCAGGAACACCAGCGCGCCGACCACCGCGTAGACGAGGATCAGGATCTGCGTGCGCGCCGTGGTGATCTCCTCGTTGGTGGCCGCCTCGATGCCTGAGTTGCCGGCCGCGAGCACGAAGCGGATGGCCTCGCTGTCGTGCTCCGCCGCGAAGGACTGGACCGCCTTCACGACCGTGGCGAGCGTCTCGGCCTTGTGGTCGGCCAGGAACAGGGCCACCGGCGCGAGGCTGCAGTCGGCGTTGACCAGCTGCGGCGGCACCATGCCGAAGGTGGTGTCGAGCGCGCGCTGGTTGCGGA
>CAYXJM010000313.1:0-3790 GCA_964465455.1 uncultured Klebsiella sp. | reverse complement strand
CAGGTCGCCGATGTAGTAGATGTTCTCGGCCTTCAGGCAGTTCGCCGAGCGCACGGTCAGCTCGAGGTCGTCGACCGGGCGCAGCAGGATCGGGTCGACGGGCTCCGCGCCCTGGCCCGCCTGGGCCACCGGCTCGCGGTCCTTCAGTTCCACGAACACCGACAGCTGCTCGTGCAGGATCGTCGCCGCGCGGCGGATCGCCTCCTCCGGGTCGATCGTGCCGTTGGTCTCGAGGTCGATGATCAGCTTGTCCAGGTCGGTGCGCTGCTCGACGCGGGTCGCCTCGACGTTGTAGGACACGCGACGGACCGGCGTGAAGCTGGCGTCGAGCTGCAGGCGGCCGATCGAGCGGGTCTCTTCCTCGCTCTCGCGCGCATCCGCCGGCACGTAGCCGCGGCCGCGCTCGACCTTGATCTGCATCTTGAGCTGGCCGCCGGAGTTCAGGTGGGCGATCACGTGCTCGGGGTTGCGGATCTCGACGTCGTGGTCGAGCTGGATGTCGGCGGCAGTCACCACGCCGGCGCCCTTCTTGCTCAGGGTCAGCGTGGTCTGGTCGCGGCCGTGCATGACGACGGCGAGGCCCTTCAGGTTCAGCAGGATGTCGATCACGTCCTCCTGCACGCCCTCGATGGTGCTGTACTCGTGCAGCACGCCGTCGATCTCGACCTCGGTGACGGCGAAGCCCGGCATGGAGGAAAGCAGGATGCGGCGCAGCGCGTTGCCCAGGGTGTGCCCGAAACCGCGCTCGAGCGGCTCGAGGGTCACCCGCGCGCGAGTGGCAGCCACCTGCTGCACGTCGATCAGGCGCGGGGTGAGGAATTCGCTAACTGTTGCTTGCATATGACACCTGCAGATTTGTTACGAGAGGACCTTACTTCGAGTAAAGCTCCACGATCAGGTTCTCGTTGATCTCGGGCGAGAGATCGATACGATCCGGAACGCGCTTGAAGGTCCCTTCGAGCTTGTTCGCGTCCACTTCGATCCACTCGGTGGCGCCACGTTGCGCCGCCAGCGACATGGCCGACTGGATGCGCAGCTGCGACTTGGCGCGCTCGCGCACCGCGATCACGTCGCCGGCCTTGACCTGGTACGACGGGATGTTCAGCTTCTTGCCGTTGACCAGGATCGCGCTGTGGGAGACCAGCTGGCGCGCTTCGGCACGCGTCGCGCCGAAGCCCATGCGGTAGACCACGTTGTCGAGTCGCGACTCCAGCAGCTGGAGCAGGTTCTCGCCGGTCGCGCCGCGACCGCGGGCAGCCGCCTTGTAGTAGTTGCGGAACTGCTTCTCGAGCACGCCGTAGGTGCGGCGCACCTTCTGCTTCTCGCGCAGCTGCACGCCGTAGTCCGACAGGCGGCCGCGACGCAGGCCGTGCTGGCCGGGAGCGGTTTCCGTCTTGCACTTCGTGTCGAGGGCGCGAACGCCGCTCTTCAGGAAGAGGTCGGTGCCCTCGCGACGGGAGAGCTTGCAGGTAGGTCCGAGATATCTCGCCATTCCAGTTACCCTGATCGGAAATGATTACACGCGACGTTTTTTCGGCGGCCGGCAACCGTTGTGCGGTATCGGCGTGACGTCGGTGATGTTGGTGATCTTGTAGCCGCAGGCATTCAGCGCGCGCACGGCGGACTCGCGGCCCGGGCCGGGGCCCTTGACCTGCACGTCCAGGTTCTTCAGGCCGTATTCCAGCGCGATGTTGCCCGCCTTCTCGGCGGCCACCTGCGCCGCGAACGGCGTGCTCTTGCGCGAGCCACGGAAACCGGCGCCGCCCGAGGTGGCCCAGCTGAGGGTGTTGCCCTGGCGGTCGGTGATCGTGACGATGGTGTTGTTGAAGGACGCGTGGATGTGCGCGACGCCGTCCGCCACCTGGCGGCGGACCTTCTTCTTGACAACCTTCGATTGCGCAGGCTTTGCCATGTTGCTTTCCTGTGATTCCCGTGTCTTCAGGCCGGCTCGGCGGCCCGATTGCTACTACTTGCGGATCTGGCGCCGCGGGCCCTTGCGGGTGCGCGCGTTGGTCTTGGTGCGCTGGCCGCGGACCGGCAGCCCCTTGCGGTGGCGGAGCCCCCGGTAGCAGCCGAGGTCCATCAGGCGCTTGATGCTCATGTTGACCTCGCGGCGCAGGTCGCCTTCGACCGACTGCCTGGCCACGGCACCGCGCAGCGCCTCGATCTGGTCTTCCGACAGCGAGGAGATCTTCGCGCTCTCGGAGATGCCGGTAGCCGCGCAGATCTGCTTCGCGGTGGACCGCCCGATCCCGTAGATATAGGTCAGCGAAATCACCGTGTGCTTGTTGTCGGGTATGTTGACTCCAGCGATACGAGCCATTCAGATCACTCCACTATGTACTGGCCGGGCGGTCGCGAAAAAGCGCGGCAGTTTATCCCCGGCAAGCTGTCAAATCAACCGCGGCGCCTGACGCCGCGTACTATTCCCACTCAGCCCTGGCGCTGCTTGTGGCGCGGCTCGACCTTGCAGATCACGCGCACCGCGCCCTTGCGGCGGACGATCTTGCAGTTGCGACATACTTTCTTCACGGATGCCTGTACTTTCATCTCGGATCTCCTTCCACCCGCCTCAGCGGCGGCCGTAACTCTTCAGGTTCGATTTCTTCAGCAGCGAGTCGTACTGGTGCGACATCAGGTGCGACTGGACCTGTGCCATGAAATCCATCACGACCACGACCACGATCAGCAGCGAGGTCCCGCCGAGGTAGAACGGCACGTTCCACAGCACGACCAGGAACTGCGGCAGCAGGCACACCGCGGCGATGTAGGCCGCTCCGAACAGCGTCAACCGGCTCAGCACCCCGTCGATGAAGCTGGCCGTCTGCTCGCCCGGGCGGATCCCCGGCACATACGCTCCCGACTTCTTCAGGTTGTCCGCCACTTCCCGCGGGTTGAACACCAGCGCGGTGTAGAAGAAGCAGAAGAACACGATCAGCGCCGTGAACAGCACGATGTTGAGCGGCTGGCCCGGCCCGATCATGAAGGCCAGGTTCTGCAACCATTCCATCCCGGACGCAGACTGCCCGAACCACTGCGCGATCGAGGCCGGGAACAGCAGGATGCTGCTGGCGAAGATCGCGGGAATGACGCCCGCCATGTTCACCTTCAGCGGCAGGTGACTCGCCTGCCCCTGCACGACCCGCCGTCCGACCTGGCGCTTCGCGTAATTCACCGTGATCCGGCGCTGGCCGCGCTCGATGCGCACGACCAGGAAGATCACGCCCACCGCGATGGCCAGGATCACCAGCAGCAGCAGGATGTTCAGTTCGCCCTGGCGCGCCTGTTCCAGCGTCTGGCCGAGCGCACGTGGCAGCCCCGCCACGATGCCGGCGAAAATCAGCATCGAGATGCCGTTGCCGACGCCGCGCTCGGTGATCTGCTCGCCGAGCCACATCATGAACATCGCGCCGGAGACCAGCGAGACGACGGCCACGAACACCACGCTGAAGCCGCTCCCGTAGAACAGCCCCTGCGCGGCCATGCCGACGGCCATCCCGGTCGCCTGCACCGCGGCGAGCGCCAGCGTCCCGTAGCGCGTGTACTGCGTGATCTTGCGCCGCCCGGCCTCGCCTTCCTTCTTCAGCTGCTCGAGCTGCGGGACCACCGAGGACATCAGCTGCACGATGATCGACGCCGAGATGTACGGCATCACCCCGAGCGCCATGACGCTCATGCGCTCGAGCGCGCCGCCCGAGAACATGTTGAAGAGACCGACGATGGTCCCCTGGTTCTGGTTGAACAGCGCCTTCAGCTGGTCCGGGTTGATCCCGGGCACCGGGATGTGCGT
>CAYXJM010000312.1:0-3814 GCA_964465455.1 uncultured Klebsiella sp. | reverse complement strand
CTGTTTCAGGTCTCGCGCGCGCTCGGTGCTGGTGATCAGCAGCGCCACGCCGCCGTCGGTCTCCTGGCAGCAGTCGTAGAGGCACAGGCTCTCGGTGATGCGCCTGGAAGCCATGTACTCCTCGCGCGTCAGCGGCTTGCCGTAGCCCGCCGCGGCCGGGTTGTTCAGCGCGAAGTCGCGCTGCGCGATCGCGACTTCCGCGAGATGCTCGCGCGTGACGCCGAACCGGTGCATGTAGGTGTTGGCGATCATCGCGACCCAGGACGCCGGCGTCAGCATGCCGTAGGCCATGTACCAGGACCAGTGGATGAGGTCGCTGCTGATGATGTTGCCCGAGACGCCCTGGCCCATGCGCTGGCCCGAGCGGCCGTTCATCGCGCGCCACACGACGACGTTCTTCGCCGCCCCGGTGGCGACGGCCATGGCGGCCTGCTGGATCAGCCCGACGGCGGCCCCGCCGCCGTAGTTGATCTTCGCGTACATGGTCAGGTCGCCGAGGCCGACCGCGCGCGCCACCTCGATCTCGTCGTTCGACTCCAGCGTGTAGGTGACCAGGCCATCGACCTCGCCGGGCGCGAGGCCCGCGTCGTCGAGGCAGTTGCTGACGGCCTCGCAGGCCAGCGCCAGCTCCGACACGCCGGAGTTCCTGCTGAATTTCGTGGCGCCGATGCCGGCGATCGCCGCTTCGTTCTTCATGCTGATCGGCATGCTCATTGCCCTCCCGCGGTGGCCGGCCGGAACATCGGAATCCTGAAGCCGTCTTCGTCCTCGTGGATGAACGCGCTCACCGGCATGCCGAACTCGACGGCCCCGGGATCGCAGTCCTTCAGTTCCGCCGTGATGCGCGTGCCTTCCTCGAGGTCGACCAGCACGATGACCAGCGGGTACTGGTAGCCGGGAAACTGCGGGTGATACAGCACGGTGTAGCTCGCCACCGTGCCCCTGCCTCCTGCCGCGACGAAGTCCCACTCCATCGAGCGGCATTCGCTGCACATCGGGCGCGGCGGGTGGCGCAGGGTCCGGCACTTCGCGCAGCGCTGGATCGCCAGCACGCCCTTGGCCGCCTGCTCCCACCACCATGCATTGTCGTGCCCCAGCGGGGGCTTGATGCGACCGGGTCTGGTCATCGGCAACTCCTGTGAGGGATTTCTCGGGATCGGAACGAGGCGCCTATCGTAGCAGCACGCGAGCGCCGGCAGATCCCCGCCGGCGCAAACAGGCGTGCCCCGGAGGGCCCCGGGGCGACTTTTGCGCCCGCGGGGCGTAGACTGCAGGCCCGCGACAGGAGAAAACCGATGGCAAGACCACCAAAGACGGGCCTGCAGTCCGGCTCGGCCGTACCGATGGCCGAGCAGCAACGCATCATCGCCGCAGAGACCGCAGCCTTCATTGCCGGCGGCGGGCAGATCCAGCAGATTCCCAAGGGCGTCAGCGGTTACGCCAAGCTCGGCGGGCCGCAAGCGCCCGCCGCCGGTCCGGGGCGCCCCGCGCGCACGGGCTGAGATCCTCGGGCGGCGCCGCAGGGTCCGGCCGCGGCCGTCGCCGATGTGCAGGCATCGGATACTCCTCGCGCTGACGCTGTCGCTGTACGCGGGCATCGGCGCGGCGGGGCCCTCCGGCAGCGAGGCCGGCGCGTTTGCGCCCGGCGCCTACTACCTGAAGCGCATGGACCTGTTCGCGGCGACGCCGCTGGCGGCCGGCGACATCGTGTTCCTCGGCGACAGCCTGACCGAGGGCGCACACTGGGGCGAGCTGCTGCCGGGGCTGCCGGTGCGCGATCGCGGCATCGCCGGCGACACCACGGCCGGCGTGCTCGCGCGCCTCGCGACGATCACGGCGGCGCGGCCCGCGGCGGTGTTCCTGATGATCGGCACCAACGATCTCGCTGCCTCGCCCGACCCGGCGCCGAGCCTCGCGCGGCAGCGCGAGATCATCGCGCGGATCCGGCGCGAGTCGCCGTCCACGCACGTCTTCGTGCAGAGCCTGTTGCCGCGCGCGGCCGTGTTCCGCGAGCGCATCGAGGCCTATAACCTGGCGCTCTACGGCATCTGCCGCGAACTGGGCGCGACCTGGGTCGATCTCTACCCGGCCTTTCTCGGGCCCGACGGCGCGCTGCGCCGCGAGCTCACCTACGACGGGGTGCACCTCGCGCCCGCGGGCTATCGCCTGTGGCGCTCGATGCTGGCGCCGCACCTCGGGGTGCTGCGCGCGGCGCAGCCCGCGGCGCAGCGTCAATCGAAGGCGTATTCGCTCGCCGGCCCCGTGGTCGTGCTGGCGCTGTCGGCGAAGCCGGGCAGGTCGCGGTACATCTCCGCCACCGCCTCGGCAGAGCCGAAGTAGCGCGCGTCCTCGGTGAAGTCGCGCAACTCCCGCCAGTGCTCGAGCACGATGATGCGGTAGTCGCGCGCGCCCGGCGTGAGCACGCGCGCCACGGCGTTGCGCACGTAGGAGACGCGCAGCGGATGCAGCGCGAAGGACTGCACCGAGTGGACCTGCTGCCAGTTGTGGTAGAACGCCTCCTCGTCCACGCCCGGCGCCTTGCAGATGACCGCGAGCTGCGTGACACCGGGCCGGCGCTCGCCGTCGCGCCAGGTGCGCGGTGTCTTCTGGACCATCGACTCGGTGACCAGGTAGCCGCTGATCGCCGCTGCGTGCGCGCGCAGCAGCGGCTCGATCGCGAAGCGCTGGTCCACGCTGTCGACCCAGAAGTGCAGCGCGCCGGCGAGACCGTCCCAGTCGCCGAAGATGCGCGACGGCGCCGCGCGGCGGACCTCGTCGTTCAGGTCGGCGACGTTGAGGACGAGGTTCGACGCGCCCTCGGCGCGCAGGCGCGGGACGAGCCCGTCGATCACGCGGCGCGCGAAGTCCGCTGGCAACGCCGCGGCGGGTTCCTTGTGCAGCAGGTAGACCAGTTTTTCCATCGCACGGCTCCGGAGCAAAGCGCAGAGGATAATCGCAGCGCCCGCGCGATGCGACGCGCGGCGCCGGGCGGGCCGGCTCGCGTCGCGCCCGGCGGGGCAGGGGCGGCGTCACGGCGCATGCGGTTATCATCGCGCGCATGAGCGAACCGCTGCCCGACACCATGGTCCTGCTGTGCCGTCCCGGCTTCGAGAAGGACTGCAGCGCCGAGATCATCGCCTGCCTCGCGCACGCCGGCGTGGCGGCGTGGTGCCGCGCCGAGCCGGGCGGCGGGCTCGTGGCGGTGCGCGCGGGCGCGGACTGGGATCCGCGGGACGCGCTGGAGCGCATCCGCTTCGACGGGCTGGTCTTCGCGCGCGACTGGTTCGCCGGCCGCCTGCTCGAGGAACTGCCCGCGGAGGATCGCGTCACGCCGCTGCTCGCGGCAGCGTCCGCGCTGGGCCCGTTCGCGGGCTGCTGGCTGCAGCATCCGGATACGGAAGAGGGGCGCTCGGTGGGCCGGCTGTGCACGCGGCTCGCCGCGCGCGTCGACGGTGCGCTGGCCGCTCGCGGGCTGCTGGCGCGCCACGCCGCGATGCGGCTCCACGTGCTGTTCCTGTCGGGGCAACAGGCCTTCGTGGGCGTCTCGCCGGTGGCCAACGGGGCGCGCTGGTCGATGGGCATCCCGCGGCTGCGGCTGCCGGGGGCGCCGAGCCGCTCCGCGGCCAAGCTCGAGGAGGCGCTGCTGTACTTCCTCGGCGACGCGGCCGACGGCCTGCTGCGGGGCGGCATGAGCGCGGTCGACCTCGGCGCGGCGCCCGGCGGCTGGACCTGGATCCTGGCGCGGCGCGGCCTCGTGGTGACGGCGGTCGACCGCGGCGCGCTGAGCGCCGGGGCGCAGCACGCCGGAGCGGTG
>CAYXJM010000311.1:2471-3822 GCA_964465455.1 uncultured Klebsiella sp. | reverse complement strand
AAGGGCTGCCGTGGACCTGGGAGAGCTTCCCGGAGTACCTGGACCTGCTGGCCTCGCGCCGCTACGACATGGACATCGCCTGCTACCTGCCGCACGCGCCGCTGCGCGTCTACGTGATGGGGCAGCGCGGCGCGGACCGCGAGCCGGCGACGGCGGAGGACATCGCGCAGATGAGCGCGCTGCTCGGCGAGGCGCTCGACGCCGGCGCGATGGGCATCGCCACCTCGCGCACGCTGATCCACCGCTCGAGCGACGGCCGGCCGATCCCGACGCTGGACGCCACCGACGAGGAGCTGCTGGCGCTCGCCGGCACGCTGCGCGCCAGGGGCACCGGCGTGTTCCAGATCGTCGAGGACCTGCACGAGAAGGGCGGCAGCCTCGCGCACATGCGCCTCATCGCCGAGCACGCGGGGCGTCCGCTCACCTTCTCGCTCGGCACCGGCAATACGGGCCCGGCGTACTGGCCGCGCGTTCTGGAAGAGCTGGGCGCGGCCAACGCGAGCGGCGTGACGATGAAGGCGCAGCTGATGCCGCGCGCGATCGGCCTGATGCTGGGCCACGAACTGACGCTGAACCCGTTCTACTCGACCCCGAGCTACGCCGAGCTGGCGCGGCTGCCCTTCGCGGAGCGCCTGCGCGAACTGCGCCGCCCCGAGGTGCGCGCGCGCATCCTGGCCGAGCCGCCGGCGGCGAACCCGGCCCTGGTGCTGGGGCGCATGGTGCGCGACTTCGCGCACATGTTCCTGCTCGGCGACCCGCCCGACTACGAGCAGCCGCCCGCGCAGAGCATCGCCGCGCGCGCCCAGCGGCTCGGCGTCAGCGCGGAGGAGCTCGCCTACGACCTGATGCTGGAAGGCGACGGGCGCGGCAAGCTCTACCTCGCGATGGCCAACTACGCCGACGGCAAGCTCGACGCGCTGGGCGCGATGCTGCGCCACCCCGACGTGCTGCCGGGACTCGGCGACGGCGGCGCGCACTGCGGCACGATCTGCGACGGCAGCTACTCGACCTTCGCGCTGATGCACTGGGGCCGCGACCGCGCCGAGGGCCGGTTGCCGCTGCCGCAACTGGTGCACGGCCTCAGCCGCGCCACGGCGCTCACCATGGGATTGCGCGACCGCGGCCTGCTGGCGCCGGGCCACAGGGCGGACCTCAACGTGATCGACTTCGATCGCCTCGCGCTGCACGCGCCGGAACTCACGCACGACCTGCCGGGCGGCGGGCGCCGCCTGGTGCAGCGCGCCGAGGGCTACGTGGCGACCGTGGTCGGCGGGCGCACCGTCTACCGCGACGGGCAGCACACCGGCGAGCTGCCGGGGCGGCTGGTGCGGGGGGAGCAGCGCGCCCCCTG
>CAYXJM010000311.1:0-2371 GCA_964465455.1 uncultured Klebsiella sp. | reverse complement strand
GCCGTCACCTTGTACTCGGGGCAGTTCGTGGCCCAGTCCGAGTTCTCGGTGGTGATCACGTTGGCCCCGGTGAGCGGGTGGTGGAAGGTGGTGTAGACCACGCCCGGCTGCATGCGCTCGCTGACGCGGGCGCGCAGCGAGGTCTCGCCCACCCGGCTCGTGATCGCGACCAGGTCGCCGTCGGCGATGCCGCGGTCCGACGCGTCGTACGGGTGGATCTCCAGCACGTCCTCGTGGTGCCAGGCGGTGTTGGCCGTGCGCCGCGTCTGCGCGCCGACGTTGTACTGCGACAGGATGCGCCCGGTGGTCAGCAGCAGCGGGAAGCGCCGCGTGACCTTCTCGTCGGTCGCGACGTATTCGGTCACCACGAACAGCCCCTTGCCGCGCGTGAACGACTCGACGTGCATCACCGGCGTGCCGTCCGGTGCCGCCTCGTTGCAGGGCCACTGGATCGAACCCTCCTGGTCGAGGCGCGCGTAGCTCACGCCGTGGAAGGACGGCGTCAGCGCGGCGATCTCGTCCATGATCTCCGCCGGGTGCGCGTAGGGCATCGGGTAGCCGAGCGCCGCGGACAGCGCCACGGTGACCTCCCAGTCGGCCTTGCCCGCCAGCGGCGCCATCGCGCGGCGCACGCGCGAGATGCGCCGCTCGGCGTTGGTGAAGGTGCCGTCCTTCTCGAGGAACGACGAGCCGGGCAGGAACACGTGGGCGAACTTCGCGGTCTCGTTGAGGAAGAGGTCCTGCACGATCAGGCAGTCGAGGTTGCGCAGCGCCGCCTCGACGTGCTGCGTGTTCGGGTCCGACTGCGCGATGTCCTCGCCCTGGCAGTACAGCGCCTTGAAATTGCCGGCCACCGCCTCGTCGAGCATGTTCGGGATGCGGAAACCCGCGACCGGGTCCAGCTCGACCTGCCACGCGCGCTCGAAGCTCGCGCGCACCGCGTCGTCCTTGACCGGCCGGTAGCCGGGCAGCTCGTGCGGGAAGGAGCCCATGTCGCAGGAGCCCTGCACGTTGTTCTGCCCGCGCAGCGGGTTCACGCCCACCCCCTCGCGGCCGATGTTGCCGGTCAGCATCGCGAGGTTCGCGATGCCCATGACCATCGTGGAGCCCTGGCTGTGCTCGGTCACGCCGAGCCCGTAGTAGATCGCGGCGTTGCCGCCGGTGGCGTAGAGCCGCGCCGCGGCGCGCAGCTCCGCGGGGTCGATGCCGGTCACCGCGGCCACCTGCTCCGGGGCGTGGCGCGGATCGCGGATGAACTCGAGCCACTGCCGGAACGAGTCCTGGTCACAGCGCCGCGCGATGAAGTCGCGGTCCTCGAGGCCCTCGCTCACGATCACGTGCGCCATCGCGTTGATGAAGGCCACGTTGGTGCCCGGGCGCAGCGGCAGGTGGTGATCGGCGCGCACGTGCGGGGCCTTCACGAGGTCGATGCGGCGCGGGTCCACGACGATCAGCCGCGCGCCCTCGCGCAGCCGCCGCTTCAGGCGCGAGGCGAACACCGGGTGGCCGTCGGTCGGGTTGGCGCCGATCACCATCACGACGTCGGCCTTTTCCACCGAGTCGAAATTCTGCGTGCCGGCCGATTCGCCGAGCGTGGCCTTCAGCCCGTAGCCCGTCGGCGAGTGGCACACGCGCGCGCAGGTGTCGATGTTGTTGTTGCCGAAGGCGGTGCGCACCATCTTCTGCACCAGGTAGGTCTCCTCGTTGGTGCAGCGCGAGGAGTTGATGGCGCCGATGCTCTTGCGGCCGTAGGTCTCCTGCACCTCGCGCAGGCGCCGCGCGGCGAAGGCGATCGCCTCCTCCCACGACACCGTCCGCCACGGCTCGGCGATGGACTCGCGGATCATCGGCGTGGTGATGCGGTCCGGGTGCGTCGCGTAGCCGAAGGCGAAGCGCCCCTTCACGCAGCTGTGGCCGCGGTTCGCGCCGCCGTCCTTCCACGGCACCATGTTGACGACCTTGTCGCCCTTCATCTCGGCCTTGAAGCCGCAGCCCACGCCGCAGTAGGCGCAGGTGGTGATCACCGCGTGCTCGGGCTGGCCCTGCGCGATGATGCTGTTCTCCATCAGCGTGGCGGTGGGGCAGTGCTGCACGCAGGCCCCGCAGGAGACGCACTCCGAATCCATGAACGGCTGGTCCATGCCCGCGGCGACCTTCGAGTCGAAACCGCGGCCCGCGATGGTCAGCGCGAAGGTGCCCTGCACTTCCTCGCAGGCGCGCACGCAGCGCGAGCAGACGATGCACTTGGCGGGGTCGAAGGTGAAATAGGGGTTCGAGGCGTCCTTTTTCGCGTCGAGATGGTTCTTGCCGGCGTAACCGTAGCGCACCTCGCGCAGGCCGACCGCGCCGGCCATGTCCTGCAGCTCGCAGT
>CAYXJM010000310.1:0-3837 GCA_964465455.1 uncultured Klebsiella sp. | reverse complement strand
GCCGCCGCGCTGACGGTGCTGGGCGGCTTCCTGCGCAACGGCTTCCTGCACCGGGCGATCCGCGAGCAGGGCGGCGCCTACGGCGGCGGCGCGTCGCACGACGCCGGCATCGCGGCGTTCCGCTTCTTCTCGTACCGCGACCCGCGGCACACCGCGACGCTCGAGGACTTCGATGCCTCGCTCGGCTGGCTGCAGGAGACGAAGCACGAATGGCAGCAGGTCGAGGAAGCGATCCTCGGCGTGATCAGCAGCCTCGACAAGCCGGGCTCACCGGCCGGCGAGGCCAAGAAGCACTTCCACGAGGCGCTGTTCGGCCGCAGCACCGCCGTACGCCGCGAGTTCCGCGCGCAGGTGCTCCGCGTGACGCTCGACGACCTGCTGCGCGTGGGCGCGACCTACCTCGATCCGGCCAGCGCCAGCATCGCGGTGGTCACCAACGCGCCCGGCGCCGAGGAACTGCGCCGCCACGCCGGGCTCGCGGACGCCGAGCTGAAGACCCTGTGAGGCGGCGGACCGGGCGCGCGGCGCCCGGTCAGTGCCGTTCGCCCGCTCAGGGCGCTCCGGCCAGTTGTGGCCCGGCTTGGACCTCGCGCCCCGTTGCATCGCGGTGGATCGCGACCACGCGCTCGATGCCCGTTGCCGCCACGGCGTTGTCGAGCGCGTCATCCACGCACTGTGACCAGTCGCGGCGCAGTTCCGCGACCCGTGTGTCGCGCGGTGCGCACACCGTGCGCGCCGCGCTGCGCAGACGCACGTACAGCGTCTGCGCGCCCGCCGGCGCCGAGAGATCCAGGTCTCCGTAGGCCACCACGACCGAGCGCGTGACCACGTCCCGGCGACTGCCCTGCAGCGGCTGCATCGGCCGCTTGGCGTCACCGCTGACCGTCATGTCTTCGGGGTTCCTGGCGCCCTGCGCCGGCGCACCGACGACGACCCCCAGCGCGAGGGCGGCGGCGAACAAGCAGTTCCTGTTCCGTCGTTTCATGACACTCATCCTCCGTTGCCACGTTGTCACCCGTGCTGCCCTCGGCATGGGTCGGACTCCTGTCGCTCAGCGCACGGCCACGACCTCTGCGGGGCGTTTGCTACGCGTCGCCGGCGAGACGCCGACGACGGCGTGCGCGCTGCGACTGACGTCGCATATGGCCAGGAATGCCCTGCCCTCCCCGGGCAGCACCTGCATGCGCACCTTGAGCCGGTCGGCACCGCCGTAAATGCCCTTGAACTTCACGCGCGCCGCGCGCTCACCGTCGGCGTACTGCGAGGCGGCCTGTGCCTTGCACGCGGCGGCCGCCTCAGCCTCCGAGGTCCAGGTCGCCGCAAGCGCCGAGCTCGCACCGCTCGCGATCGCTGCCGCGAGCACCATGCTGTTAACCCATAGGGTCTTCATCGCCTTGCTCCTCCTGTGCACCGCTATGCAGCGCGCATGCGCTGCCCCGGTACGGCATGCAATGGACCACGAATCGAGCGCCGATGCCGGATGGCGGCGTGAACTTTTCGTGATGGTTTTGAGTGCTTGAAAATCAAGCGATTGGCGTGTGTCGAGGGGCTCGCACCCCGCGCATCGATGCACCGGCATCACGATTCGCTTGGCATCGCGCGGCGATGGGGCGCATAGTTCGCGAGCCGGTAATCTCCGGCACGCAGCGCGGGACGGCTCTCACCGCCGCGAGGCACACCAGGGCAGATCGCAATGGTGCGACGGATCCGCTTCGGCGACTGGTGTTTCGAACCCGATTCCCATCGCCTGGCGATGGGCGGGCAGGCGCACGTGCTCGAACCTCGCGTGTCGCGCCTGCTCGAGTTCCTGCTGGAACACCCCGGCGAAACCCTCAGCCACGACCGGCTCGTCGAGACGGTCTGGGAAGGCCGCGTAGTTTCGGACGAAGCGGTGCGACGCGCGGTCAGCATGCTGCGCCACGTTCTGGCGACCGACGGCTCGGAGCACTTCATCCGCACCGTCCACGGGAAAGACTACGTGGCGCAGTTCGCGCCGCCACGGCCGGAAACGTGCGCCTCTCCGTCCGACGACCCAAACGGGTCATCCAGGGCACCAGCTGACGCGACGGAGAAGCCCTACGCTCCGCCGCTGTGGCAGCGCGTCGCGTGGGCGTGCAGCGTGCTGCTGCTGGCGGGTGCGCTGACGCTCACCCTGCTGGCGGGACGCCAGGGAGCCGTGGCTCCCGAGCCGCCGCGCGCAGCGAACGCGTCGCCGTCCACCCTGGCCGTCGTACCTTTCCGGAACCTGAGCGCGGAATCGGGCAATGATTTCCTCGCCGACGGCGTGGCGGGGGAACTGCTCGACGCGCTCGCCCGCAACCCCGGCCTGCAGGTCACGGCACGCGCCTCGACGTTGCGTTTCCACGACCCCGACATCGACGCGCGCGAACTCGGACGCCAGCTCGGGGTGCGTTACGTGCTGCAGGGAGGCGTACGGCTCGACGAGGGCCGGGCGCGCGTCGAAGCACGCCTCACCGACACGGTGACGGGCCGGGAGCGGTGGAGCGGAACCCGCGAGCGCGCGCTGGCCGAGCTGTTCGTCCTGGAGCAGGAGATCGCGACGGAGGTCGCGGGCGCGCTCGGGCTCGGGCCGATCACGCCCCGAGCGGGCGACGCCGCGGAGCGCAAGACCGACGCCGAAGCCCATCTCGCTTTCCTGCGCGCACGCGAGCGGCTGGTCAGCTGGACCGTGGACGACGCCGAGCAGGCGATCGCGCTGCTGCAGCAGGCCATCGCGCTGGACCCCGGCTACGCCGCGGCCTACGCGCAGCTCGCCGACGCCATCCTGGTCCGCGCGCTCTCCACCGACGGCATCGCGTCCGTGCGCGACACGGTGAAACCGCTGCTGGACAAGGCACTGGCGCTGGACCCGGGGCTCGGCGAAGCCCGCGTCACGCGTGCCTGGCTGATCGAGGATCCGCAGCGGCAGGAGCGCGAGCTGCGCGAGGGCCTCGCGCTCAGCCCCAATTGCGCGCGCGGTTACGAGATGCTGGCCCAGGTGGTCTCGCAAATGCCGGGACGGCAGGACGAGGCGCTGCAGCTGATCGACCGCGCGCTGACGCTGGATCCGCTGTCGCCGCGCAACCACCACATCACGGCGATCTTTCGCGCGGACCTGGGCGACTTCGAAGCCGCGGAGGCGCTGGAGCGCAGCGCCATTGCGCTCGACCCGCGTTTCCGCTCGGCGTGGCTCTGGCTCGGAAAGCTCGCCGCCTGGCGCGGCGAGTTCGCCGCGGCCGTAGAGCACGGCGAACGGGCGCTGGCGATCGACCCGCGGGCGACGTTCCTGCGCGAGGGGCTGGTCCAGTTCTACCTGGGCGTGGGCGACGCCGCGAGCGCGCGCGCCGTGAACAACCCGGAGGTGCCGGGCGCGGCCCTGGCCATCCGCGTCTTCGAGCAGGACTGGGCGGGCGCGCTGGCGAGCGCCGGCGCGATCGATGACGGCGCCCCCGACGCCGCGCCGCTGGCGTGCTTCGAGTCGTTCGCGCACCTGCGTCACGCGCTCGCCGGGGGTGACGCCGCGACCGACGCGGCCGCCCTGTCACGGCGGCTGCGCTACGAAGGCACGCTCCCGGCGCGGCTCAGCGCCACCGGCTACCGTGCCTACATCGATCTCGCCCAGCTGCTGCTGGCGAGCGGCGACGCGCCCGCCGCGGCGCGACTGCGCGCACTGGTCGGGGCAGGCATCGAGCGGCGGGCAGGCGAAGCGCCCGGCGAGGCGCGCGCTCTGGAGGCGAACCGCGCGCTGCTGCTGGCGCAGGACGGCGACGACCGCGGGGCGCTCGCCGCCCTCGAACGGGCCTTCGCGCCGGCGCCGCTGCCGCAGTGGTGGCTGCT
>CAYXJM010000309.1:0-3843 GCA_964465455.1 uncultured Klebsiella sp. | reverse complement strand
GCGGCTGGATCGCGCGACGGCACAGCAGCACCTGCTCGCCGAACACGGGCAGGCACCCCACGACGATGCGCGGGTTCTGGTAGTGGACCGTTTCGCAACTGTCGCAGACGTGCCGCTCGCGGTCGTCGTTCGCGGGGATGCGGCGCGAGATCGGGCCGCCGCAGCTGCTGCAGAACTTCATCGCGATCAGGCGAGCTCGCGGTAGCCGCCTTCGTAGAACACCAGCGGCCGCCCGCCGGTGGCGACGCTCATGTGCGTGACGCGACCGACCAGGATGATGTGGTCGCCGCCGTCGTGGCGTGCGTCCATGTCGCACTCGAAGGAGGCCAGGCAGTGCTTGAGCACCGGCAGGCCGCTCTCGCCCATCGTGTAATCGTCCGCGTGGAGGGCGTGCTCGTTCTTCTTCGCGTAGCGCCCGGAAAGCGCCTTCTGGTCCTGCGACAGGACGTTGACGCAGTACTGCTTCGCGACGCGGAACGCTTCCATCGTGTCCGAGTTCTTCTGCAGGCTCCACAGCACCAGCGGGGGCGTCAGCGACAGCGACGAGAAGGAATTCACCGTCATGCCGAACGGCGCGTGGCCCTCGGGATTCGCGGTGATCACGCAGACGCCGGTGGCGAATCGCCCCAGCGCGTTGCGGAGCTGCAGACTGTCGAAACTCATGTCGTCTCCTCATTTCGTTTTCGAATCGCGCCAGCGCTCCGCGGCGTGCGCGTCGCTGTCCCGGCTCTCCACCCAGCGCGCGTCGGCCGCGCCGATTTCCTTCTTCCAGATCGGGGCGCGCGTCTTCAGGTAGTCCATGATGAACTCGCACGCCGCGAAGGCGTCCCCGCGGTGCGCGCTGCTCACGCCCACCAGCACGATCTGCTCGCCCGGCGCCAGCCTGCCGACGCGGTGGATCACGCGCACCGCGCCGAGCCGCCAGCGTGTGCGCGCCTCGTCGACGATCGCCGCGATGCTCGACTCGGTCATGCCCGGGTAGTGCTCGAGCTCCAGCGCCAGCGCGCCCGCCGCGCCCGTCCAGTCGCGCACCAGCCCCGTGAACAGCACGCAGGCGCCGGTACCGCCCGGCTCGCCGCGCAGCCGCGCGTACTCCTCCTGCACGCTGAAGTCCGCCTCCCGGACCTCGACTTCGGCCAGCATCGGGGGATCTCTCGTCAGCCGCCGGTGACCGGCGGGTAGAACGCTACCTCGTCGCCGTCGCGCAGCGCCTGCCCGCGCGAGACCACTTCGCGGTTCACGGCGACGATGGTCTTCTCCGCCAGCAGCACTGCGCTGCAGCCGGGCAATTCGCTCTCGAGCCGCGACACCAGTCCCGCGATCGTGGCGCAGGCCGCGTCGAAGGCCAGCACCGCCTCGCGGCGCCCGATTCGCTCGCGGATGCTGGCGAAAAACAGCACGCGCAGCATCGTTCAGTCCCCTGCCCGCCACGTGCCGGAGCGGCCGCCGCGCTTCTCCAGCAGCCGCACGCCGTCGATCACCATACCCTTGTCCACGGCCTTGCACATGTCGTAGACCGTGAGCGCCGCCACCGAGACCGCGGTCAGGGCCTCCATCTCGACGCCGGTCCGGCCGTGCAGGCGGCATTCCGCCCGGATGCGCACCGCGGACTGCTCGGGCAGCGCATCGAGCTGCAACTCGACGGCATCGAGGCCGAGCGGATGGCACAGGGGAATCAGCTCGGCGCAGCGCTTGGCCGCCTGGATGCCGGCGATGCGCGCCACCGCGAACACGTCGCCCTTGTGGTGGCCGCCCTCGACGACGAGGCGCAGCGTCTCGGCGCGCATCCGCACCCACGCCTCGGCCACGGCCGCGCGCGCGGTCTCCGGCTTGGCGCCGACATCGACCATGCGCGCCTCGCCGGCCTCGTTCATGTGGGTCAACCCGGCGCTCACGCCTGCCACCGTCCGCCTCGCATCTCTGGTTTCCGCGCCGGGGCTGGCCGGCATCGCGACGGCACACTACCATAACGCCGCCTGCCACGGGAGTGAGATAACACCATGCGCGCCGCGTCCCTGCTGTTCGTCGCACTCGCGCTGCTCGGCGGCTGCGGCGAGAAGGTGGCGCCGATCAACGGCTGCGTCCCCGCCGGCGGACTGGAGCCGACCTGCAGCTTCAGGAATCCCGAGGACATGGAGCTGCTGCCCGACGGACACACCCTGCTGATCAGCCAGATGGGATCCATGAACGGGGACCGCCCCGGCTCGTTCGCGCTCTTCGACACCCGCAGCGAGACCATCACGCGGCTGCCGCAGTTCACCGCCTCGACCGAGCCGCCGTGGGGCGATCCCGCGTGCACCACGGTGCCGGGCCCGGAGTTCTCGCCGCACGGCATCGACCTCATCCGCCGTCCCGACGGGCAGTGGCAGCTGCTCGCGGTGAACCACGGCGGGCGCGAGAGCGTGGAGTTCTTCCAGCTCCTCGAGGAGAGCGAGGGATACCGCCTCGCGTGGCGCGGCTGCGCCGTTCCGCCCGCCGACAGCCACCTGAACGACGTGGCGGCGCTGCCGGGCGGCGGCTTCGTCGCTACCCACATGTTCCCGCGCAGCAGCCCGTCGATCGGACCGCTGAGCCTCGCGATGCTGCAGGCCATGCTCGGATTCGACACCGGCTACGTGCTGCACTGGAACGGCGAGCGGTTCGCGGTCGCCACCGGCACCCGCGCGCCCTTCCCGAACGGCATCCAGGTCAGCCCGGACGGGAAAGTCCTGTACGAGAACGCCTACATGGCGGGGGAAGTGCGCAAGATCGCGTTTCCCGGCGGCGAGCTGCTCGGCAAGGCCCGCGTCAAAGGCCCCGACAACAGCCAGTGGGATGCGGAAGGACGCCTGCTCGTCGCCTCGCAGACCGCCGACACGATGCAGATGGCCGCCTGCTTCGAAGTAGCCGAGGGTCCCTGCGGCGCGCCGTTCGCGATCGTCGCCGTCGACCCCGGCAGCATGAAGGCTGAAACCATCCTCGAGCATCGCGGCGCGCCGATGGGCGCCGCCACGGTGGCGCAGCAGGTCGGCGACCAGCTCTATCTCGGCTCCTTCGCCGGTGACCGCATCGTACGCGCCCCGATGCCGGCTCCGGCGCGCTGAGCGGGGCGCCACACCGCCGCTTCGCGCGGCGCGATCTAGACCATCACCGGGCCATCGTCGCGCTCGTGCGCCGCCTGTCCCGCGCGCGCGGCCACGGCCGGATCGAGCGTGACGTAGCGGTCCAGTCCGTCGTCGTCGAGCACGCGCCGCAGGCGGCCGCTGTGTACCAGGAAGTTCAGGTGCGCGAGGCACTCGCCGAGCGCCAGCGCCGTCTGTTCCACGTCGAGCTCGCGCTTGAAGATGACCGGCAGCAGCTGCGGCACGGTGCGCGGCGCGAGGCACGCCTCCTCCAGCGCCGCGAGGTGGTCCTCGTGGTGCGCGATCAGGCGGCGCAGCCTGGCGTGCAGGCCGTGGAACGGCGTGTTGTGCGCCGGCAGCACCAGCACGTCGTCCGGCAGCTCGAGGAAGCGGCGCTGCGAGGCCAGCCAGTCCTCGAGCGGATTGGCTTCGGGCTCGATGGCCATCACGCTGATGTTCGGCGTGATCAGCGGGATCACCTGGTCGCCCGCGAGCAGCAGCTTGCGCTCGCGGTTCAGCAGGCACAGGTGCTCCGGGGAATGGCCGTGCCCGACGACCGCTTCCCAGCGCGAGCCGCCGATGACAAAGCCGTCGCCGGCCCTGACGCGATGGAAGGAGCGCGGCAGCGGCTCGGCCAGCCCCGAGAAACCGCGCATGCGCTGGTGGAAATTCGCGAGGTACTCCGGCGCCGCGCCGGCGCGGCGGTAGAACTCGAGTCCCTCCCACTCCGCTCCGCCCTTGC
>CAYXJM010000308.1:0-3844 GCA_964465455.1 uncultured Klebsiella sp. | reverse complement strand
TGAGCCGCTGCAGGATGGGCAGCACGAATCCGGCGGTCTTGCCGGTGCCGGTCTGCGCGCCGGCGAGCAGGTCGCGTCCGCCGAGCACGGCGGGAATGGCGTTTTTCTGGATCGGGGTGGGTTCGGTGTAGCCGTGTTCGGTGACGGCGCGCACGATCGGGTCACTGAGACCCAGTGAAGCAAAGCTCATGAATTGTCCTTGATCAGGTCGACGGCGCTCGCCCTGGCGGGCGGCAGTCTCGGGCCGAGGCAGGTTTCGGTCTCGGGAGAGGAGCGCGGGCAGACTGCAGCCCGGCGCGGGGCAGTGTAACAGCGGGCGCCGCCGGCCGTGGCGCGCCGATCGCGGCATTAATCACCATGGCGCCGTTTCGGGGTATGCTCGGCGCGTCGGGAACAACAATGCGGACCGACCTGACTGGAACCAACGGAGGGAAAGCAACGATGAAGAACGGAGCCTTTTTGCCCGCAGCCGCGGTATGTGCACTCGTCGCGGCGACCTCGGTCGCCGTGGCCTCGGAGGAAAACGAGAATCCGGCGATCGCCTACCGCGAGTCGATGATGACGCTCATCGGGCACAATTTCGGGCCGATGCAGCAGACGCTGGAGGGCAAGATCCCCTGGGATGACGCGCGCATGGCCGCCTGGGGCAAGGACCTCGCCGCGCTCGCGACGCTGAACCAGATGCGCGGCTTCCCGGAGGGTTCCGACAAGGGCGACACGCACGCCAAGCCCGAAATCTGGAAGAACATGGACGACTTCAAGAAGAAGATGGAGGACTTCCAGATGGCGGCCGCGAAGCTCGGCAAAGTCGCGGCGGGTGGCGATCGCAAGGCCATCGAGGAGCAGATCAAGGCGACCGGCAAGACCTGCGGTTCCTGCCACGACGACTACAAGGAAAAGGACGACTGAGTCCCGCAGCAGTTCGCCTGGCAGCGCGTGCGTGGCGGGGCATCCCCGCCACGACCTCAGCCTTGGCCACGCGGGCCACGGCCGCGACCATCGCGCACATCGGTGCGCGACACCCGTAGACACCCGTAGGTTCGACTTCAGTCGAACAAGTGCACTGCGTCCGGCTCGAACCGGACCTGCGCGCGGCGCTCCCGGGGACCGACGCAGACGGCGTTTCGTCTACCTCCCTCAGAGGAACGGCGGAGGCGGCGGTGGCGCCAGCGACAGCCCCCACCACAGCAGCGCGGCCAGCGCCGCGATCACCAGGACGGCCAGCCACAGGGGGCGCGGCGCGCTCGCGTCGGAGGATTCGCCGCCGGTCAGCATGGGACGTATCAGGTCGCGCTTGCGGCGCACCAGGTAGAACAGCACCGTGCCGATGTGCAGTGCGACCAGCGTGAGCAGCAGCCAGAAATTCGGCTCGTGCCACGCCGCCAGCGCGTCGACGATGTCGCGGTCCAGCGCCCGCACCAGCGGCCCCTCGAAGCTGACGTCGTCGGAGTTGAACAGGCCCGTCGTGGCCTGCGCCAGCAACAGCAGCAACATGACCAGCACCGACCACGCGCCGGCCGGGTTGTGGCCCTCGCGCTCGGGCTCCTGCCCCCGCAGGTAGCGGATCGCGGCCGCCGGCGAGCGCACGAAGTCGCTGAAACGCGCGTGCCGGCTGCCGATGAATCCCCACACGATGCGGAAGGCCACGAGCACCAGCACCGTGTAGCCGCACCACTGGTGCACGTCGAGCGCGTCGAACTCGGCGCTGATCCACGCGGTGACGAGCAGCACGGGCAGCGACCAGTGGAACAGGCGTATCGGCAGATCCCACAGCGGGGCTCGTTTCGTGTGCATCGGCGCGGCGTCTCCAGCCATGTTTCCCGCCCCGGATTCTAGCCGCGTCCGCCGGGTAAAACTTCCTGTCCGGCCAAGGTTGACGAAGCCGGACCGGCTCAATATAGTACGCGGCCTTCGCACCCGTAGCTCAGTTGGATAGAGTACCTGGCTACGAACTAGGGGGTCGGGAGTTCGAATCTCTCCGGGTGCGCCATACGAAAAAGCCCAGCCTTGTGCTGGGCTTTTTCGTATGGCGATCCCGGAGAGTGGGACAGAGAAGTCCCCGGTTCGACAAACGGGCAGGAAAGCCCGTTTGGACGCCGCAGCGAAGCGCAGGCGCCCCGCAGGGGCGAGCGCAGAGATGGCGCGAGTCAATCTCTCCGGGTGCGCCATTGGAGCCTGGCGCCTGCGCAGCATCCTATGCGCCGCGGTCCGGCGCCGCGTTCTCCAACTGCGCTGCACCCTTCCTGCGCAGCCGTCGCCTGAACTCGAGCCCGAGCAAGGGCATTGCCAGCGCGGCCGCGAGGTACGCGGGCGCAACACCGTGCGCGTCGATGAGTTGCCCGACCACCGCGACGCCGGCCGACTGGCTCGTGAACAGGCAGAACGCGAACAGCGACACCGCGGCGCCGCGCGCCTCGGGTGCCATCTGCGTCGCGTTGACCTGCAGCGTGTTGTGCAGCATCGCGAAGCCCGTGCCCACCGCGACGAGCCCCGGCAGCACGACCGCGGCCACGGGCGCGAGCAGCAGGCAGAGGTAGCCGGCGCCGATCAGCAGTCCGCCCGCGAGCGCGAGCCCCTGCTCGCCGAGGCTCTCGACCAGTTGTCGCGAGAACACGGAGTAGAGCAGTCCTCCGGCCGGGTAGGCCGCGATCCACAGTCCGCTCAGCGCGAGGCTCACGCCGTGGCGGTGCTGCAGGTCCCACGCCACGAACGCGAACACGCCCATCGTCAGCGCGCACTCGATACCGACGGTCACGAGGATCACGCGCGCCCACGGACGCAGCGTGAGCCCGACCATCCGCCTGAGCGCGCTGCGGATCGTCACCGAGCGGTCGCCGCTCCCGCCGAGCGCCGCGTTCGCGGCGAGCTCGCGTCCCAGCAGGGCGCCCACCACGACGAACAGCGCACCCAGCGCGACGAAGACCGCGCGCCAGCCGATCCACGCCCCGAGCAGGCCCGACAACGACACGCCCGCCGCGCTGCCCAGCATCTGGCCCATCATGAAGCGCGCGATGGTCGCCTGGCGCTGGGCGTAGGGCACCCGGTCGCCGATCAGCGCCATCGCGAGCGGGATGATCGCGCCGACGGTGACGCCGGCGAGGAAGCGCAGGGCCGTCAGCACCGCGAGGCTCGATGCCAGCGCGCTGCCCAGCGTCGCGAGCGCGGACACGGCGGTCATCAGCGCGATGACGCGGAACTTGCCGAAGCGGTCGCCGACCGGGCCGTGCAGCAGCTGGAAGATGCCGTAGGACAGCGCGAAGCCGGTGATCACCGCGCCGGCGTCGCCGGCGCTCACGTGGTATTCGGCCGCGATCAGCGCGAGCAGCGGATCCGTGGCGCGAAGGCTCGCCGCGCTGGCGAAGGCGGCGAGCGAGAGCAGCAGTACGACGCGGGGTTCCATGCGTCGCGCAGTATGGTGGATGCACCTGCCTGCCGCCAGCGCCTTGCGCGAACGTTGCGTTGGCGTGCATCGCGGTCGCGATGCCGGGCGCCGCAACGCCGTTGCCTACCCAAAAGCGGCGCCTTCCACAAGTCTCGCGGCACCCGGCGCGCCTGCGCATAATCCGCGCCCTCGAACGGGGGGATAGTCGCATGGTGTCGATCGAGCAGCGCATTGCCGGGGAACTCGGCGTCGGGGTGAACCAGGTCACGGCGGCGGTCGCGCTGCTCGACGACGGCGCCACGGTGCCTTTCGTCGCGCGCTACCGCAAGGAGGCGACCGGCGGGCTCGACGACGTGCAGCTGCGCAACCTCGAGCAGCGCCTCGGCTACCTGCGCGAGCTCGAGGAACGCCGCGAGGCGATCCTGAAGAGCATCACGGAGCAGGGCAAGCTGACGCCGGCGC
>CAYXJM010000307.1:0-3851 GCA_964465455.1 uncultured Klebsiella sp. | reverse complement strand
TACTGCGCCTTCTGCCAGGCCGTGCGCGAGTTCGCCACCGGCACCCGCTGCCACGCGGTGGACACCTGGGCCGGCGACGAGCACGCCGGCCTCTACGGCCCCGAGGTGCTCGCCGGGCTGCGCGCGCACCACGACCCGCGCTACGGCGAATTCTCGCGCCTGCTGCAGATGCGCTTCGACGAGGCGATCGCGCAGTTCGCCGACGGCAGCATCGACCTGCTGCACATCGACGGGCTGCACACCTACGAGGCGGTGCGGCACGACTTCCTCGGCTGGAAGCCGAAGTTGAGCCCGCGCGCGGTGGTGCTGTTCCACGACACGGCCGTCCGCGACGGCGACTTCGGCGTGTGGAAGCTCTGGGAGGAGCTCCGCGCGGAATACGACGGATTCGAGTTCCGCCACGGCCACGGGCTCGGCGTGCTGCTGGTGGGCGACGAACAGCCGCCGGCCTTCCGCGCCCTGCTCGACTTCGTGCGCACCGACTTCGCGCTCGCGGAGCGGCTGTTCTACCGCGTCGCGGGCGAGATCGATCTGCCGGAGATCGAGCGCGCGCTGGCCGCGACGCGCGCGCATCGCGACCGCCTCGGCGCGGATCTCGCCGAGGCGCGCGGCGTGGTGGAGCGCCGCGACGCGGAGCTGCGGGACGTCGGCGGGGAGCTGCGTTCCGTGAGCGAGCAGCTGCGGTCCGTGAGCGAGCAGCTGCAGTCCGTCGGCGAGCAGCTGACGCATGCGCGAGAGGTCGTCGAGCAGCGCGACCGCAGCATCGCCGCGCTGCAGGACGCGCTCACCGGCAGCCGCGAGACGCTCGCGCGCCGCGAGGAGGAATCGGCGCGCTTGCGCGAGCACCTCGCCGCGACGCGCACGCGGCTCGACGAGACTGACGCGACGCTCCGGCTGATCGCGCGCTCGCGCGTGTGGCGCGCGCGCAGCCGCGTGGCACGGCTGCTCCGCCTCGACGACCCGCTGTCTTCCGCTGCGCTCGCGGGCACGCCGGCCTCGACGCCGCACGCGCGCGACGAGCGCGTCGACGTGATCATCCCGGTCTACCGCGGGCTCGAGGAGACCCGTGCCTGCATCGAGAGCGTGCTCGCCTCGGACTTCGTCACGGCGGCGGAAATCGTGGTGATCAACGATGCGAGCCCCGAGCCGGAACTGACGCGCTACCTGCGCGCCGTCGCCGGCATCACGCTGCTCGAGAACGAGAGCAACCTCGGCTTCGTGGCCACGGTGAACCGCGGCATGGCGCTGCACCCGGCGCGCGACGTGGTGCTGCTGAACAGCGACACGGTGGTCGCCAACGACTGGCTCGACCGCCTGCGCGAGTGCGCCTGGCGCGACCGCGCGACCGCCAGCGTGACGCCGTTCTCGAACAACGCGACGATCTGCAGCTATCCGCGCTTCTGCCAGGACAACGCGCTGCCCGACGGCGAGTCGGTGGCCGCGCTCGATGCGCTGTTCCGCGACGTGAACCGCGGCGAAGCGGTGCCCATTCCCACGGCGGTGGGCTTCTGCATGTACATCCGCCGCGACTGCCTGGAGCAGGTGGGGGCGTTCGACGTGGCGCTGTTCGGCCGCGGCTACGGCGAGGAGAACGAGTTCTGCCTGCGCGCCGCGCGCCAGGGCTGGCAGCACCTGCTGTGCGCCGACACCTTCGTCTACCACGCCGGCGGCGTGAGTTTCGCGGACACGCAGACCGAGCAGCAGCGCTCGGCGATGGCCACGCTGACGGCGCTGTACCCGGACTACGAGGCCCTGATCCAGAAGTTCGTCGCCTCCGACCCGGTGGCGCCGTACCGCTTCGCGGCCGACGTCGAGCGCGCGCGCCGCGCCGGCCGGCCGGCGGTGCTGATGGTCAACCACGCGCGCGGCGGCGGCACCGAGCGGCACCTCGGCGAGCTCGCCGACGCGGCCGCCGCGCACGCCACCGTGCTGATCCTGCGACCGCACGGCCTCGAGAACCAGGCGGCCATGCTGTCGCTGCACGGGTCGGGCAACGGCGTGCCCTTCGACCCGATCGCCGATTACGAGCTGCTGCTGGACCTGCTGCGCGTGGCCGGCGTGAGCCGGGTGCACTTCCACCACACCATCGGCGTGCACATGCAGTTCTGGCGGCTGCCCCAGGACCTGGGCGTGCCCTACGATTTCACCGTCCACGACTACTACCTGGCGTGCCCGCAGGTGACGATGACCGCACCGGACGGCACGTACTGCGGCGAGCCCGACGACGAGGGCTGCCGGCGCTGCCTGCAGAAGCGGCCCGCGCCGGGAACGGGCTCGATCCGGGAGTGGCGCCAGGCGGGCGATGCGATCATCCACGGCGCCGACCGCGTCTTCGTTCCCGGGCGCGACGCGGAACAACGCATCCAGCGCTACTTCCCCGGCGCCGCGACCGTGCTCGCGCCGCACGAGAACAGCCGGCTGCGCGCGGCGCCGGTGCGCGCGGCGCCGCTCGCGGACGAGGAGCCGCTGCGCATCGCGGTCATCGGCGCGATCGGCGTGTTCAAGGGCGCCAACCTGCTGGAGGCCTGCGCGCTCGACGCGCGGCGCCGGCGTCTGCCGCTCGAATACCACCTGCTCGGCTACGCCTACCGCCGCCTGAGCGGCTGGCCGGCGAGCACGCTGCGCGAGCACGGCCCGTACCGCGAGGAGGACCTCGCGCAGCTGCTGGGCGAGCTGGCGCCGCACGTGGTCTGGTTCCCGGGCAGCTGCCCCGAGACCTACAGCTACACGCTGTCGGCCTGCATCGAACTGGGGCTGCCCGTGGTGGCGACCGCGATCGGCGCCTTCGGCGAGCGGCTGGCGGGCCGCGAGTGGAGCTGGCTGGTGGAGCCGGACCCGGCACCCGCCGCGATGAGTGATTTTTTCGTGGCGCTGCGCGGGAACTTCCTGCGCGGCGAGGCGCCTGAGCCTGTGCGGGGCGAGCCCGTGGCGGCGGCATTCGACTACCACCGCGACTACGTGCGCGACGCGCCGCGCGAGGAATCGGCCGGCAGCGCTGACTGGAGACGCTATCATCGCTACTATGCGCGGCGGTTCGTGCAGTCGCGGCTCCCCGGCGCGGCATCCGGGTTCACCCCCGGCGCCTGGACCTTCGGGCAGTTGCAGCGGATGAAGCGGCACCGGCTGATGTCACGGCTGGAGTCCCGCCTTCCCCTGGACTGGAAAATTCGTCTGAAAAACTGGTTGCAGCGACTCGATGGATAGGTCGGCGAACGTGAACGAAACCGGGCCGGCCGCGGGGCTCGGCAGACTGCTGGTCGCGCGCGGCAAGCTCGCGGAGGCCGACCTGCAGCGCGCCGAGCGCGTGCTCGGCATTTCCGGCGGCACGCTCGGGCAGGTGCTGGTGCGCCTCGGGCTGGTGGCGGAAAAGGAAGTCGCCGACGCCGTCGCCGAGCTGACCGGCTGCGTGCTGATCGGCCCCGACGAGTTCCCCGACGTGCCGGTGGCCGAGGAGCGCATCTCCGGCGAGTTCCTGCGCCAGTTCAACGTGCTGCCGCTCGCCGACGACGGCGAGTGCCTGCGCGTGGCGATGGCCGATCCGACCGACGACTACGTGCTGCGGGCGCTGGAGATCGCCACCGACCGGCGCATCGACCCGCGCCTCGCGCTGGCCTCGGATCTCGAGCAGGCGCACGAGCGCCTCTACGGCGGCGGCCGCTCGGCGATGGACCAGATCGTCGACGGCGTGCAGTCCGAGTCGGTGCTGCAGGAAGACGTCGAGGACGTCGAGCGGCTGAAGGACATGGCGAGCGACGCGCCGGTCATCCGCGTCGTGAACCTGATCTTCAGCCGCGCCCTCGAGGCGCGCGCCTCCGACATCCACATCGAGCCCTACGAGCACGAGCTGAAGA
>CAYXJM010000306.1:0-3853 GCA_964465455.1 uncultured Klebsiella sp. | reverse complement strand
TCGATGATCATCTTGACGGCGAGTTCGACGTCCTTCGGCGACAGCTGCTTCTGCTGCGTCGCGATGCGTTCGATCAGCTCCGACTTCGTCATGTTCAACCCGCTGTTTTTATTGCAAAAAGCAAACAGCCCAGATAATAGGCCACATCGGGGCGGACGTCTAACGCGGGATGCCCGCCGCCCGCGCCGCGGCTCCCTTAACGACTGCGGGGCCCGAGGGCCCCGCAGCGTACGGCGTCTTACTTCCGTTCCATCTGGGCCTTGATCAGGTCCCCGATGGTGGTGGCAGGTGCCGCCTCGGACTCTTCCTTGAGCGCCTTGATGGCTTCCTTCTCGTCCTGCACGTCCTTCGCCTTGATCGAGAGGCCGATCACGCGGTTCTTGCGATCCACGTTGATGATCTTGGCTTCGACCGTGTCGCCGACGTTCAGCACGTTGCGCGCGTCCTCGATCTTGTCGCGGCTGATCTCGGAGGCCTTCAGCGTGCCCTGCACGTCCTCGGCCAGTTCGACCACCGCACCCTTGGCGTCGACCTCGACGACCTTGCCGGTCACGATCGAACCCTTGTCGTTGATGCCGACGAAGCTGTTGAACGGATCGTCCTCCAGCTGCTTGATGCCGAGCGAGATGCGCTCGCGCTCGGGGTCGATCGACAGGATCACGGTGTTGACGTCGTCGCCCTTCTTGTAGGCGCGCACTGCTTCCTCGCCCGGCTCGTGCCAGGAGATGTCGGACAGGTGCACCAGGCCGTCGATGTTGCCTTCGAGGCCGATGAACAGGCCGAAGTCGGTGATCGACTTGATCTTGCCGCTGATCTTCTCGCCCTTGGTGTGGGTGGAGGCGAACGCGTCCCACGGGTTCTCGGTGCACTGCTTCATGCCGAGCGAGATGCGGCGGCGCTCCTCGTCGATGTCGAGGATCATCACCTCGACCTCGTCGCCGACCTGCACCACCTTCGACGGGTGGATGTTCTTGTTGGTCCAGTCCATCTCCGAGACGTGCACGAGGCCCTCGACGCCCTGCTCGAGCTCGGCGAAGCAGCCGTAGTCGGTCAGGTTGGTCACGCGCGCCTTCACGCGGCTGTTCTCGGGGTAGCGCGACTTGATGTTGACCCACGGGTCGGAGCCGAGCTGCTTCAGGCCGAGCGAGACGCGGTTGGTCTCGCGGTCGAACTTCAGCACCTTCACGTCGATCTCGTCGCCCACCTTCACCACTTCGCTCGGGTGCTTGATGCGGCGCCACGCCATGTCGGTGATGTGCAGCAGGCCGTCGACGCCGCCCAGGTCCACGAAGGCGCCGTAGTCGGTGAGGTTCTTGACCACGCCCTTCAGCGTTGCGCCTTCCTGCAGGTTGGCCAGCAGCGCTTCGCGCTCGGCGCTGTTCGCCTGCTCGAGCACGGCGCGGCGCGAGACCACGATGTTGTTGCGCTTCTGGTCGAGCTTGATGACCTTGAAGTCCAGCGTCTGGCCTTCCAGGTGCGCGGTGTCACGCACCGGGCGCACGTCGACCAGCGAGCCAGGCAGGAACGCGCGGATGCCGTGGATGTCGACCGTGAAGCCGCCCTTGACCTTGCCGTTGATGGCGCCGCGCACCACTTCGCTGTTCTCGAACGAGCTCTCGAGGGCCTTCCAGGTCTCGGCGCGGCGCGCCTTCTCGCGCGACAGGCGGGTTTCACCGCTGCCGTCCTCGATGGCCTCCAGCGCGACGTAGACCTCGTCGCCGATCTCGAGGTGGAACTCGCCGTTGTCGTCGAGGAACTGGCTGCGCGGGATCACACCCTCGGACTTCAGCCCGGCGTGCACGGTGACCCACTCGTTGTCGATGTCGATCACGACGCCGGTGATGATGGAGCCCACGTCCATCTCGACGGTCTTCAGGCTCTCTTCGAAAAGCTGCGCAAAACTCTCGGTCATTGGAATATCCTGCAGCGGACTTGCCGCTCGTATGGTCTTGCCCTCGCCCCAGCCGGCTCAGGGTCAAAATAAAAAAACCAGTCGCCGGGATGCTGGATCGGAATCCCCGGCAACTGGAGCCTCGCGCGGCGTCACAGGGCGTGACGCCGTCGCGTCCGGGGCCGTTTCAGAGCAGCCCCCGTTCCTTCACTTCGGCAATCAGCAGGTCGAAGACCTCGCGGATGCCCATGCCCGTGGTATCGACCGTCAGCGCGTCGGGCGCCGCCCTCAGCGGCGCCACGGAGCGCTCTGTGTCGCGCCGGTCGCGCGCCTCGATGTCCGTCACGAGGCGCGGCAGGCTAACAGATTCCCCTTTATCTTTCAACTGCTTATACCGGCGGCGCGCGCGCTCGTCCGCGCTCGCGGTGAGGAACACCTTGAGCCCGGCCTCCGGGAACACCTCGGTGCCCATGTCGCGTCCGTCCGCGACCAGCCCGGGGCGGAGCTTGAACGCGCGCTGGCGCAGCAGCAGCGCGGCGCGCACGCCGGGCACCGCGGCGACCTCGGAGGCCAGTGCGCCGATCTCCTCGCTGCGCAGCTGCAGGCTCACGTCCTCACCCTCGAGGATCACGCGCGCCTCGTCGGCGTCGTCGCCGGGGCGGAACTGCACGTCGAGGTGCGCGGCCAGCACTTCCAGCGCGGCGTGGTTGTCCAGTCGTACGCCGTGGTTGCGCGCGGCAAGCCCCACCAGGCGATACAGGGCGCCGCTGTCCAGCAGGTTCCAGCCCAGTTCGCGGGCGAGCAGCCGGCACACGGTGCCCTTGCCCGAGCCGCTCGGGCCGTCGACGGCAATGACCGGAATTTCTTCTTCTGTTCTCATCTCGATCCTTCTGCGGGGAGCGGGCGCTCAGGCGAGCGGCGCTTTCCGGGTGACGGTCAGTCCGGCTTCGGCCGCGAGCTCGCGGAAGCCGGGGAACGACGTGGCGACGTTGGCGCAATCGAGGATCTCGATCGGGGCGCCCGCGCGCAGCGAGGCCACCGCGAAGGCCATCGCGATGCGGTGGTCGCCGCGGCTGTCGATGGTGCCGCCGCCGATCGCGCCGCCGCGGATGCGGATGCCGTCGGGCAGGGTCTCGTGCCACACGCCGAGTTGCTCGAAGCCGCGCGCCATCGCGTCGATCCGGTCGCTCTCCTTGACCCGCAGCTCCTCCGCCCCGCGCAGCACCGTCTCGCCCTCGGCGCAGGCCGCGGCGATGAACAGCGCGGGAAATTCGTCGATCGCGAGCGGCACCTGGTCCAGCGGGATCTCGATGCCCCGCAGCGGTGCGGCGCGCACGCGGAGGTCCGCCACCGGCTCGCCGCCGGACTCCCGCGGATCGACCAGCTCGATGCTCGCCCCCATCGCGCGCAGGATGTTGATCACCCCGGTGCGTGTCGGGTTGATGCCAACGTCCTTCAGCAGCAGCTCGGAGCCCGGCGTGATCGCCGCGGCCACGAGGAAGAAAGCGGCCGAGGAAATGTCCGCCGGCACGTCGACGCGGGTCGCGCGCAGGCGCTGCCCGCCCACGAGCTCCACGCACGCACCGTCGCGCCGCACCGGGTAGCCGAAGCCGCCCAGCATGCGCTCGGTGTGGTCGCGGGTCGGCGCAGGCTCGACGACGCGCGTGGTGCCCGCGGCGTAGAGCCCCGCGAGCAGCACCGCGGACTTGACCTGCGCGCTGGCCACCGGCATGCGGTACTCGATGCCGCGCAGCGCGCACCCGCCGCGGAGCCACAGCGGCGGGCGTCCGTCGGCGGCGGTCTCGATCCGCGCGCCCATCCGGCGCAGCGGATCCGCCACGCGCGCCATCGGGCGGCGCGTCAGCGACTCGTCGCCGGTCAGGCAGACGTCGAAGGGCTGTGCCGACAGCAGGCCCGCGAGCAGTCGCATCGAGGTGCCGGAATTGCCGAGGTAGAGGGCCT
>CAYXJM010000305.1:0-3873 GCA_964465455.1 uncultured Klebsiella sp. | reverse complement strand
CGGGCACGGCGTGCGAGAGCGCGAGCGGCGTGGTCGCCGCGTAGCGGTTGTTCTCGCAGACGTACACCGCCGGCAGGCGCCAGATTGCCGCCATGTTCAGGGATTCGTGAAAGGTGCCCTGGTTGGTCGCGCCGTCGCCGAAGAAGCACAGCGACACGCGGCCATTGCCGAGCACCTGCGCCGACAGCGCCGCCCCGGTCGCGATCGGAATCCCGCCCCCGACGATGGCCGACTCGCCGACGATGCCGACGCTCACGTCCGCGAGGTGCATCGAGCCGCCGCGGCCGCCGCAGATGCCTTCGGCCTTGCCCATCAGTTCGGCCATCAGCGGCGCGAGCGCCGCGCCCTTGCCGATCGGGTGCCCGTGGGAACGGTGCGTGCCGGTGACGTAGTCCTCGGGCGCGAGCGCCATGCAGGCGCCGACGATTGCCGCTTCCTGGCCGGCGCTCGAGTGGCAGGCGCCGGGAATCTCGCCCGCGCGCACGGCCTTCGCGACCGCGTCCTCGAAGCGGCGGATGCGCAGCATGCGGCGCAGGCTCTCGATACGTTGCCGGGGACCGAGTGTCATGACTTCCTCCTCCGTGCGTCGTGCCTTCCTCGCGCGCAGGGTAACAAGCGCGTAACTCGCCCGGTATTTACGGATCGGCAATACTTCGGGGGCAAAGGCACGGGACGGAACGACGCGGATGGCCGGTTCGGACGGACGGGGGCTCGAGGGCAAGGTGGTACTGCTGACCGGCGCGGCCGGCGGCATCGGCGCGGCGGCGGCACCGCTACTGGCCGCGGCCGGAGCGCGGCTCGCGCTGTTCGATCGCGACGCCGACGCATTGTCGCAACTGGTGTCGCGGCTGCCCGCGGGCGAGCGCCATCGCGCGTTCACCGTGGACCTCGTCGACGACCGTGCGCGCGCCCGGGCCGTGGCGGACGCGCAGGCGCATTTCGGCCGCATCGACATCCTGGTGAACAACGCCGGCCTGCTGGTCGGCGGCCATTTCGAGGCCGCGTCCGCGGAGCGACTGCGCGCGCTGTGCGCGGTCAACCTCTACGTTCCGCTCGCGCTCAGCGCGCAGCTGATCCCGGTGATGCGGGCGCAGGGCCGCGGGCACATCCTCAACGTGATCTCCTCGGCCGGCCTGCTCGCGGTCCCGGGCTTCGCGGCCTACAACGCCACCAAGGCCGGCCTCGCGACCTTCACCCGCACGCTGCGGCGCGAACTGCGCGGCACCGGCATCCGTGTCGACGCGTTCTGCCCGGGCTCGACCGCGAGCCCCATGACGCGCGCGATGATCGATGCCGGCGGCGGCGCGGGCGGCGAAGCTGCGCACGGCGCGGAGCTCCCGGCGCGCGCGCTGCTGCAGGCGCTGCAGGAACCACGCGAGCTCACCGTCGTTTCCATGCGCCCCTTCGGCCAGCGCGCGGCGATGTTCCTCGACCGCGTGTTCCCGCGCCTGCTCGAGCGCCTCTGGCGCACGCGCTGCGACGAAGCCTACTACGCCGTGGTCGCGCGCGCCGGTCGCGCGGGCCGGCCCGACTGACCCATCACGCGGAGGATGCACCATGGATCGACGTCTGCAAGGCAAGGTGGCGCTGGTGACCGGCGCCGGTTCCGGCATCGGGTTGGCATGCGCCGCGCGTTTCGTGCGCGAGGGCGCGGCGGTGGCGGGTTTCGACCTGCAGGGCGAGGCCGCGTTTCGCGAGGTGGCGCCGGAGGGGCAGTTCCACACCGGTGACGTGATCGACGCGCTAGCGCTCGCGCGGGCCGTCGAGGCCACGCTGGCGCTCCACGGTCGCATCGATGTGCTGGTCACGGCCGCCGGCATCGCCGACGCGGGTCCCGTGCATCTCGTGGAAGAGAGCGCCTGGGACCGCGTGCTGGACGTGAACCTCAAGGGCACCTTTCTCGGCATCAAGGCGGTGCTGCCCGCGATGATGGCGCAACGCGCCGGCAGCATCGTGACCATCGCGAGCATCGAGGGCATCGTGGGTTCCGAGGGCGGCAGCTCCTACAACGCCTCGAAGGGCGGCGTGGTGCTGCTGACGCGCAATGTCGCGATGGACTACGCGCGCCTCGGCATCCGCTGCAATGCGATCTGTCCCGGCTTCATCGACACGCCGTTGTTCCGCAACACGGTCGGACACGAGTTCATGCACGACTACCGCGAGAGCATCCGTGCCGAGACCAAGATGAACCGCTTCGGCAAGCCCGAGGAGATCGCCGCGGTCGCCTTCTTCCTGGCGAGCGAGGACTCGTCCTTCGTGACCGGACAGGCGCTCGTCGCCGACGGCGGCTATACCGCCGGCCACAGTCACGGGCTGGTGGAGATGATGGGCCTCGTCTGAGAGCGCAGCGCGCGGGACAGCGCGGCGGCTCAGGAGGCCCGCGGCCCGCTCGCGGCGAGCGCGCGGGTGCGCTCGAGCAGTGATTCCAGCGCCCCCGCATCGTGCAGCACCAGCCGGTCGAGGTGCGAGGCGAGGCGTTCGCGCGCGTCGGCGTGGATATCGGCGCCCCCGAGCACGAATACCGGCACGCGGCTCAGTACCGGGCTGCGGCCCAGTTCCTCGCTGAGCGCGAAGACGTCCTCGCTCGGCAGCGCCAGCGAGAGCAGGATCAGGTCCGGCTGGCTCTGGCGCGCGATCGCGAGCGCCTCGCCGGCCTGCTCGGTGCTGCTCACGTACCAGCCCTGCTGCTGCAGCCCGGCGATCAGTTCCTCGCGCGCTTCCGATTCGCTCTCGATCAGCAGCACGTGGCCGCTGCGGTCGCGTGGGGCGAGCCGCTCGAGGGTCTCGGCGAGCCGGCGCCGGTTCACCGGCTTGTCGAGGAAGTCCGCCGCGCCCTTGCTGATCGCCTCGTCGCGGGCATCGAGCATCGACTGCAGCACCACCGGGATGTCGCGCGTCTCCTCGTTGTCCTTCAGCACCGACAGCACCGCCCAGCCGTCCATGCCCGGCATCACGAGGTCGAGCACGATCAGGTCCGGTCGCTGCTCGCGCGCGAGCCGCAGGCCCGTGTCGCCGCTCCCGGCCTCGATGACGCGGCAGCCCTCGCCGCGCAGCACGCGCGCGGTGATGGTGCGCGCGTCGTCGTCGTCGTCGATCACCAGCACGGTCTGTGCGCCCGCGGGCGTCGCCGGCGCGGCGGGCGCGGGCTCGGCGCCGGGCGCCGCGGTGGCGAAGAAGAGCTCGGGCACCGTCGTCGCGTCCACCGGGAGCTCGACCGTGAATACGCTGCCGCGGCCCGGTTCGCTGGCGACACCGATGCTGCCGCCGAGCAGCTCGCAGAACTCGCGGCACAGCGACAGCCCGAGACCGGTGCCGCCGTAGCGCTTCGTGGTGGAGGAGTCGGCCTGCACGAAGGCCTCGAACACGCTCTCGAGCTGCTCGGGCGTCATGCCGATGCCCGTGTCGCTGACGCGAAAGCGCAGCCACTCCACGCCTTCGCGCACGAAGGGCTCGGTGTGCACCGCGATCTCGCCGTCGGTGGTGAACTTGCAGGCGTTGCTCAGCAGGTTCGCGAAGATCTGCCGGAAGCGCGTCTGGTCGCTGACCAGCGGCGCCGCGCGCGGCGTGTCGGCGATGCGGATCGTGTTGCCGTTGTGCGTGGCCAGCGTGTGCATCGTGGCGCCGAGTTCGCGCAGCACCTCGATCGCGTCGAAGGGCTCGCGGTAGAGCGTCATCTTGCCGGTCTCGATCTTGGCGAGGTCGAGCACGTTGTTGATCAGCGACAGCAGGTGCCGCCCGGCGGTGAGGATACGCTGCATGTCGCCGGTGAGCTCCACGGCGGGAAGGTCCGCCTCCTCGGCCGCCATCTCCACCATCATCTCGCTGTAGCCGATGATCGCGTTCAGCGGCGTGCGCAGCTCGTGGCTCATGTTG
>CAYXJM010000304.1:0-3888 GCA_964465455.1 uncultured Klebsiella sp. | reverse complement strand
GCCGCGCGCGCGGAAGTGCGGATCGGCGAACATGTCCGCGACGTTGTAGATCGGGCCCGCCGGCACGCGCTGCGCGTCCATCACGGCCAGCACCTCGGCCGCGGGACGCGCGGCGCACCAGTCGCCGATCGCGGCGTCGATCTCGGCCTCGCGCTCGACGCGGCCGGCATTGCGCGCGCATTGCGGATCGTCGGCGAGATCCTGCCGGCCGATGCCTTCCATCAGTCGGCGGAAGATCGAGTCGCCGTTGCCGCCGATCACCACGAACCTGCCGTCGGCGCAGCGATACGTGTTCGTGGGCACGATCCCGGTCACGGTGGTGCCGGCCGGTTCGCGCACGAGGCCCGCGCCCGAGTATTCCGGCACCACCGCCTCCATCAGGTTGAACATCGACTCGTAGAGCGCGACGTCCACGACCTGCCCGCCGCCGCCCGGCAACGCGTCGCGCGCGCGCAGCGCGATCAGGATGCCGAGCGCCGCGTGCAGCGCCGCGATGGTGTCGCCGATGCTGAGGTTCGGGCGCACCGGCGCCTCGCCGGGGAAGCCGTTCAGGTAACGGAAGCCGCTGATGCCTTCGCAGACCGACGCGAAACCGGGCTTCGCCGCATACGGCCCGTCCTGCCCGTAGCCCGAGATGCGCGCGATCACGAGCCGCGGGTTGGCCGCCTTCAGCCGGGCGGGCGCAAGACCCCAGCGCTCCAGCACGCCGGGGCTGAAGTTCTCGATCAGCACGTCCGAGCTTTCCGCGAGGCGGCGCACCACGTCCTGGCCGCGCGCGTGCTTCAGGTCGACCGTGATGCACTTCTTGTTGCGTCCGAGGCTGCGCCACCAGTACGAGGTGCCGCCCTCGTCGAGCTTGCGCCAGCCGCGGATGGGGTCACCCTCGGGCGGCTCGACCTTGATCACCTCGGCGCCGAAGTAGGCGAGCAGCGCACCCGTGAACGGTCCCGCCAGCAACTGGCCCAGTTCCAGCACGCGCAGTCCCGCCAGCGGCTTCATCGCCTCGCTCATCCGCCCCTCCCGCATTCCCCACCCTCAGGGCTCGCGCGCCACGCGGCCCGCCATCTCCGCCGCGACCGCGGAACCCTGCGGCGTCACGTTCACGTGGTGCGAGACCGGCCGCATCGCGCCGCCGCCACGCAACAGGTGATACGCCACCAGCACGCCCACCACCGCGTGCACCAGCGCCACGAACAGCATGTACGCGCGGGGTTGCGCCGCGTCCATCAGCCACGCCACCAGCACCGGCCCCATCGCCGCGCCCGCCCCGTTCACCAGCAGCACCTTGCTGCTGGCGGCCACGAGCTCGTCGCCGCGCATCTCGTCGCCGGCCAGCGAGACGAACAGCCCGTAGAGCGGGAACGACAGCCCGCCGTAGAGGAACATCAGCGCGCAGATGGAGCGCTCGGCCGCGACCGGCATGAAGGCCAGCACCACCGTGATCACGCCGACGGCGGCGCACAGCGCGACCACCACGCGGCGCCGGTCGGTACGATCCGAGACCATGCCGATCGGCCACTGCAGCACCGTGCTGCCCACGATGGCCGAGGCCATGAACCAGGAGATCTGCGACGGCGCGAACCCGATCTTCAGTGCGTACACCGGCGCGATGGCATAGAACGCCCCGAACGTGAGCGAGGCCAGCAGCACCCCGATCACGGTGAGCGGCACCCGCCGCGCGAGCGCCGGCAGGCTGATCGACGCCGCCTGCTCGTGGCGCGGCGCCGGGTGGCGCGTGAGCGCGATCGGCACCACGGCCAGCGAGCACAGCGCCGAGACCAGCACGAACAATTCGAAGCCGAGCGGATCGGCCGCCTGCAGCAGGAACTGCCCGGCCGCGACCGAGCCCTGGCTGGTGAGCAGATACAGGGAGAGCAGCCGGCCCCGATTCGCGTTGGTGGCCTCGGCGTTCAGCCAGCTCTCGACCACGATGTAGATGCCCACCACGCAGGCGCCGCTCATCAGCCGCACCGCCGCCCAGGCCCACGGGTTCACGAACAGCGCGTGCGCGAGCGGCGCGAACGAGAACAGCGAGGCCAGCGCCGCGAACACGCGGATCGGGCCGACGCGGGCGATCAGCTTCGGGGTGCTCCAGGAGCCCAGCATGAAGCCGAGGTAGTAGCAGGCCATCACCGCGCCGGTGACACCGGTCCCGAAACCCGACATGCTCGCGCGCACGCCGAGCAGCGTGGCCTGCAGCCCGACGCCGACGGCGATCAGCGCGAGCCCCGCGAACAGGGCCCAGAGGGATACGACGACGCTGCGCATGAGACGAACGACCTTGTCCTGGAGACCGCATGCTAGCAGCGGGTGCAGGGACCGGGCTGTGATGTAATACCGGGGGGGGGTGGCCGGAACGGGGCGCGACCGCGGCCCGCCGCTGACGCGCACCGCCAACCGGCAATAGAATCTGCGGCAACGGGCCGCCGATGGTCCATTGGCCGCCACGACGACGAGGAACCACCGCCATGCGCAAACCAGACCTGCTGCAAAGACTGCGGGCGAAAAAGCAGGAGAAGGAGCGCGCGCTCGCGGTCGCCTGGTACGACGAGCTCAACTGGGCGATGGTGAAGTCCACCGCGATCGACCCGCACCGCTTCGAAAACTCCTACGCCGAATGGCACGCCATGGCCACGCGCACGCTGGAGAACTTCAAGCGTGCCGGCGCGGTCCCCACCCCGGTGCCGGTGACCGCGCGCGAGCTGATCGCCTGGTGCCGGGCCACCGGCCGCCAGAATGACGCGTCGGCGCGCGCGGCGTATGCGCTGATGCTGGCGCGGGCGCGTGAGCGCAGGCAGCAGCAGTCCGCCGACTGAGCCCGCCGTCGACGTTGACGCCGCCGTCATGGCGGGCCGCCGGGGCATTGGATACACTCCGCTCCCCACTGCCGCGCACCGCGCCACCGAAGGAGAACAGCATGGCAACCGACATCGGCCGCCTCGGCGTCTGGTCTTTCATCGACAACTTCAGCGCTCCCGAGGCCGCTGCGTTCGCGCAGCAGCTGGAAGCCTGGGGCTACTCGGCGCTGTGGATCCCGGAGGCGGTGAACCGCGACCCCTTCGCGTTCATCGGCTACCTGGCCGCGAACACCAGCCGGCTCGTGCTCGCCACCGGCATCGCGAACATCTACGCCCGCGACCCGATGACGATGAAGGCGATCCGCAAGACCCTCGCCGAGCTCGCCCCCGGGCGCATCGTGATCGGGCTGGGCGTCTCGCACGCGCACCTGGTGCAGAAGGTGCGCGGGCACGAGTATTCGAACAAGCCGGTCGCGACGATGCGCGCCTACCTCGACGGCATGGAGAAGGCCCTCTACATGGGCAAGGAACCGGCCGAGGAAGCGCCCGTGGTGCTGGCCGCGCTGCGGCAGAACATGCTGAAGCTGGCGGCGGAAAAGACCCGCGGCGCCCACCCCTACTTCGTGACGCCCGAGCACACCGCGCGCGCGCGCGCCACGCTGGGGCCGGATGCCTGGCTGTGCCCCGAGCAGATGGTGCTGCTGGACACCGACCCGGTGAACGCCCGCGCCGTGGCGCGCAAGCACATGGGCATCTACCTCGGGCTGCCGAACTACCAGAACAACCTGCGCGAGTACGGCTTCACCGACGCGGACTTCGCCGACGGCGGCAGCGACCGCGTGGTGGATGCCATCGTCGCCTGGGGCGACGAGGCCGCGATCCGCGCGCGGATCAAGGCGCACCACGACGCCGGCGCCACGCACGTGTGCATCCAGGCCTTCCGCCCCGACGGCGAGGCGGGGCCGGACCTGCGCGCGCTCGAGCTGCTGGCGCCGAACCGCCACTGAGCGCCACGGGAGCCGGAGAGCATGAAACGACTGGGCATCATCGACGCGGCGTTCATCAACATGGAGAACCCCACGGTGCCGCA